>NZ_CAWNWX010000080.1:0-10282 GCF_963878195.1 Aeromonas sp. HMWF016 | reverse complement strand
GGTCGTTTAGCTCAGCTGGGAGAGCACCTCCCTTACAAGGAGGGGGTCACTGGTTCGATCCCAGTAACGACCACCAAGTTTGTAAAAATGATTTAGATGGGTCGTTAGCTCAGTCGGTAGAGCAGTTGACTTTTAATCAATTGGTCGCTGGTTCGAATCCAGCACGACCCACCATTCATTTCAGAATCCCAGGTCGTTTAGCTCAGCTGGGAGAGCACCTCCCTTACAAGGAGGGGGTCACTGGTTCGATCCCAGTAACGACCACCATATTTGCAGTAAAAAGTTTAAAAAATGATTTAGATGGGTCGTTAGCTCAGTCGGTAGAGCAGTTGACTTTTAATCAATTGGTCGCTGGTTCGAATCCAGCACGACCCACCATTCATTTCAGAATCCCAGGTCGTTTAGCTCAGCTGGGAGAGCACCTCCCTTACAAGGAGGGGGTCACTGGTTCGATCCCAGTAACGACCACCATATTCGCAAGCGAGGCTGAGATATCAGCTGCGGTTGCAGAGAAAGTCCCCACTTAGATGGGGATTTTTTTTGCCTGAAATTCAGCGTGCCAGCATCTCCTATTGCTTGATCTCTTAACCTGTCCGTTGCTCTGCCCCCGGCTTATCCAAGTTCACCCATCATCTTCCATTCCCGCTCTTATTCTGCCGATGTCTGCTCATCTTATTGCTGCTCCTTGACTGCCGCCTCTGGCGAGCGGCAAGAAAAAGGGCAGGCCAGAGCCTGCCCTCATCGCGATGATCGACGTTACATGATCCCGCGGATCAGGATCCCGCTGATCAGCAGCGGCGCCACCACGCGCCAGCACCAGAGCAGCGCAAGGCGCAAGGTGGGTGACAGGCTTGCAGGCAGAATGGCATCACCCAGTCGCCAGCCCAGCAGCAGGGTCAGTACCAGGCCAAACAGCGGCATCATCAGATTGGAAGTGAGATAGTCGAGCAGCTCGAAGATGGTCTTGCCAAACAGGGTCAGAGCGCTCCATGGGCCAAACGAGAGGCTCACCGGAATGCCGGAAGCCATGATGAGCAGGGTCAGCACCCGACAGGCGCCGCGGCGTGACCAGCCCCACTCCTCTGTGGTGAAACGCACCAGATGCTCCAGCATGGAGATCGAGGAGGAGAGCGCGGCGACCAGCAGCAGCAGGAAGAAGACGACGCCGAGCCCCTGACCGAACGGCAGATGGCTGAAGACGGCGGGCATAGTCATAAAGGTGAGCCCGGGCCCGGCAGTCGGGTCGATGCCGGTGGAGGCCAGCGCCGGGAAGATCATCAGCCCCGCCAGTACCGAGATCAGGCTTGCCAGTGTGACGACCCAGACGCCGGAGCGCACCACGCCGTCGCTATTGGGCAGGTAGGCGCCGTAGGTGGTATGTACCCCGAGCCCGATGGAGAGGGAGAAGAAGGCCAGCCCCAGCGCATCCAGCACGCTCTGGCCGGTCAGCATGGAGAAGTCCGGCAGCAGCAGCTGGCGCACACCCGCCATGGAGCCGGGCATGGAGAGGCCTACCCCCACCAGCAGCAACATCATGATGAACAGCGCCGGCATCATCCAGCGCAGCGCCCGCTCCACCCCCTTCTGAATGCCACCCTGCACGAACCACCAGGTCAGGCCTGCGAAGATCAGATGGGTCAGCACCGGCCACCAGAGGTTGCTGACGTAGCCGTTGAACAGGGCGGTGAGGTCGCTTCCTTCGCTCAGGTTGAGCTTGCCTGCCATCGCCAATGCGGCATA
Organism: Aeromonas sp. HMWF016; assembly: GCF_963878195.1. Lineage (NCBI taxonomy): Bacteria > Pseudomonadati > Pseudomonadota > Gammaproteobacteria > Aeromonadales > Aeromonadaceae > Aeromonas > Aeromonas sp. HMWF016. The sequence continues at coordinate 8,542 of NZ_CAWNWX010000080.1, read as the reverse complement.
ACCCACGGTCCAGCCGCCCACCACGCTGTAGAAGCTGTAGATAAAGAAGCCGCATGCGATCCCCATATACCCCATCCAGCGCCAGTTCGGCCCCACCAGCTTGCGGAAGGCTCCGAGCACCCCGCGCTGGCTATGGCTGCCGAGCAGGGTCTCGCCGACCTGTACCGCTACCCCCAGGGTGAAGCTGAACAGCAGAAACACCAGCAGGAAGGCGCCGCCGCCATTGGTGGCGGTCACATAGGGAAACTTCCAGATGGCACCAAGGCCAATCGCTGTACCTGCTGCGGCCAACACATGACCGAGACGGGAAGACCACTGAACCTGGCTCATACAACCTCCGGGTAACACGACATCGAAGCAATACTCCTCTGTAGCAATAAACGACAGACAATAAAAAAGGCCGCCGGAGGCGACCTTTGCAATGAACATTCAGACAAGCTGTGCGTGCAAGGTCACCTCTCTTGCGAGATAAAAAATCGACCAAACAGCACGAGGATGGCAGACATGGGTGACAGCCTGAATAGTGAATGAGGGGACAGCCTAAACCATGGAAAGAATAATTGACACATAAAATAAATTTTTTTGATGGCGATGGGCTGCATTCATGGTTCACCGCAGAGGCGGGGCTGGCGTGCCCTATCTTTTATCCCCTTTCACCCGTTACTGGGCGATAATCCAGCTAGCTTCTTGTGGAACTTGCGGTCATCAGCTGACCCGGCAAGCGCCAAATATGAGACAGGATGTCGTATGAGATGGATGGTTTTGCCCTGGCTGTTGTTGAGTCTGAGCTTGTCGGCCCAGCCGGGATTAACGCTGTTGAGTCATGACCTGCCCCCCTTTACCGAGTCCCGCGACGGCAAGCTCGACGGTCTGGCTATTCGACTGGTGCAGCAGGTGCAACATGAGCTGGGTAGTGATTATCCCGTCCGGCTCTATCCGCTCAAACGAGCGCTGGCGCTGACTCAGGTCGAGCCGGGTTACGCGCTCTTTGTGGTGCAGCGGATCCCGGAGCGGGAGGCGCTGTTCAAATGGGTGGGCCCCCTCTTTATCAACCGGGTCTTTATCTATCAGGCACCGGGCAGTGCCCGTCCGCTGACCGAACTGGCTCAGCTGCGTCAACTGCCGCGAGTCGGGGTGGTGCTTGGCAATGCCGATGATGTGCGGCTGACCCATGAGGGCTACACCAATCTGGTGCGCTACAAGACGGTGACAGAGGCTATCGAGCGGCTGATGCTGGGCAAGATAGATGCCTTGCCGATGGCGGAGAGAGTAATGGATGCCACCCTCGACAAGATGGGGCTATCCCGTCACAGCGTGGCCAGCAGTGGCGTGCTGCTCCATGAGGCTGGCCTCTACATCGCCTTCTCCAGAGCCACTGACGATGGTGAGATAGCCCGTTGGCAACAAGCCTTGGACAAGGTGAGAGCCATAGAGGGGCGGGCCGGTGAGCCCACCCATCATCATTGATCCTCAGATAAGACCGCGAACCAGGATCCCGCCGATCAGCAGCGGAGCAATCCAGCGCCAGCAGTTCATCAGCAGGTGATGCCAGTGGGCAGAGAGCCCCTGTGGCAGCGCCTTGCGCCCCAGTTTCCAGCCCAGCAGCAGCGTCAGCATCAGGCCGAACAGCGGCATCATCAGGTTGGAGGTGATGAAGTCGAGCAGCTCGAAGATGGTTTTGCCAAACAGGGTTGCGTGTTGCAGCGGGCCAAACGACAGGCTGACCGGAATGCCGCACACCATGACGAACAGGGTGATGGCGCTGCAGGCGGTACGACGCGACCAGCCCCAGGTTTCGCACAGGAAGCACTGCAGGTGCTCCAGCAACGAAATGGCGGAGGAGAGCGCGGCAAAGACCAGCAAGGAGAAGAAGATCACCGCCAGTCCCTGACCGAAGGGCAACAGCTGGAATACCGCCGGCATAGTCATGAAGGTGAGGCCCGGGCCCGCAGCAGGGTCGATACCGGTCGATGCCAGCACCGGGAAGATCATCAAACCCGCCAGTACCGCCACCATGCTGGCCAGCAACACCACCCAGAGGCTGGAGCGACCAACCCCTTCACTGGAAGGCAGGTAGGCGCCGTAGGTGGTATGAATACCCAGACCGATGGAGAGGGAGAAGAAGGCCAGCCCCATGGCGTCGAGCACGCCGGACATCCCCAGCTTGCTGAAATCGGGCATCAGGAAGTGGCGCACCCCCTCCATGGCGTTGGGCAGGGTGAGGCCAAAGGCGACCAGCATCAGGATCATCACGAACAGGGCTGGCATCATCCAGCGCAGGGTGCGTTCCACCCCTTTCTGGATCCCGCCCTGCACTACCATCCAGGTCAGTGCCGCAAACAGCAGATGAGTGAGAATGGGCCAGACGTCGCCGCTGACATAGTCATTGAAGCGGGCGGTGAGGGCCGCCGCATCCCCATGATTGAGCTGGCCGGCAGCGGCCATACCGGTATAACCCAGGGTCCAGCCGCCCACCACGCTGTAGAAGCAGAAGATCAGCAGGGTGCTCAGCACCCCCATGACGCCGACCCAGCTCCAGCGCTTGCCGAGCAGCTCGCCAAACGCGCCCGCAACGCCGCGGCGGCTCATGCTGCCAAGCAGGGTCTCGCCCATCAGCACGGCGACCCCCAGGGTGAAGCTGAACAGCAGAAAGACCAGCAGAAAGGCACCGCCGCCATTGACGGCAGTAACGTAGGGAAACTTCCAGATTGCGCCGATACCGACGGCGGAGCCGGCGGCGGCGAGAATATAGCCGAGGCGGGAGGACCATTGGGACTGCATCATTTGAACTCCAATCGAGGGCCCATGGCTGGGCCAGAATGGCGCTCATATTACGGAAAGGGGTCCGCAATCACTACGCAGCTTGTCAGCCGTAAATGCGATTTATTGGCATGATTGACTAATAAAATTCGCTTAATTGTGTGATTGTGCCAACAAATAAAAACCGGAGCATTTTTGCTCCGGTTTTTGGTTGATGCCAAACTGGCGGGGCGGGTCAGATGACGCCCAGCTCGCGCAGCCGCTCCATCAGGTAGCTGTGGGCGGTATGACGCTCGGAGAGCACCACCTCGGGCCGCGGATGGAGGAACAGTGGTAGGGAGATGCGCGACTTGGCTGCGCTGCCGCCGGTCGGGTTGATGACGCGGTGGGTGGTGGAGGGGTAGTAGCCGCGGGAGGCCTCCTGCAGCATGTCACCGATGTTGATGATGAGGGTGCCAAAGTCGCACGGCACATCCATCCACTCGCCGTCGGATCCCTTCACCTGCAGACCCGGTTCGTTGGCTGCGGGCAGGATGGTGAGCAGGTTGATATCCTCGTGGGCAGCGGCGCGGATGGCACCCGGCTCCTCGGTGCCGTTGAACGGCGGATAGTGCAGCACCCGCAGCAGGGTCTTCTGGCTATCGTCGATCATCGAGGAGAGGGGGCAGCTGTAGTTGGCGGCGATATCGGCCGGGGTATGCTGCTCGACCCAGCCCAGCAGCTCGGCGGCCAGACCGTTGGCCAGACGATAGTACTCCATCGCCTGCTCTTTCAGCTCTTCTGGCATCTGGCCCCAGGGGTAGATGTGGAAGTACTCCTTGATATCCTTCTGGCTATGGCCCTTGGCCACCTCGGACACCGATGGCGGGAAGTAGCCATCCTGAGTTTCGCGGTTGAACAGAAAATCCTGTTTCTGCTCGCTCATGAAGAAGCGATACCAGTTGTCGTAGATGGATTGCACCAGCTCTTTCGGGATGGGGTGGTTGGTCAACACACCAAAGCCGGTAGTACGCAGGGATTCGGTGAAGCGTTGGGCCGCATCGGGTGAGCGGTAATCGACGGTCAGGACTTTCATTGTTTTTGTTGCGCGCCAGTTAAAAGATGGCGCAGTTTACCCTGCAAGCCGTAACAAGGAAAGCGACGCGGCCTCCAGCGACCGCCCCGTGCCTGATAGTGATAAAAACATCAGATAAAAGAGGCGGATAGCGACGAGGGTGGCTCCCTTGTCCTGCCTGCCCATCCTCACTAGAATGCCAGCCACTGTCTTTTCCGGAGTCTGTCCATGTCCTCGAAGATCCTGTTGCTCACCCTGCCGCTGCTGCTGGCAGGATGCAGCTCCCTGTCGGAAGATGAGTGCCGCACCATGAGCTGGTACAACCTTGGCTATCAGGATGGTGAGCAGGGCAAGACCCGCAATCAGGCGCGGGATTACGTCTCCACCTGCGGCGAGTATGGCCTCAAGGTGGACGAGGCGGAGTGGAAAAGGGGTTACGACAAGGGGCTGGAGCTCTACTGCATCCCCGAGCTGGCCTACAGCAAGGGCAAGGAGGGGCAGGAGTATCGCGGTGTCTGTCCCAATGATGCCAGCTTCCTCAAGCAGTACCAGCGCGGCTATGAAGAGTACAAGCTGGCGACCCGGCTGCGGGAGATCAGCGACGAGCTGGAGCGCACCGAGCGGGATATCGACGATCTTGAGCGCAGCATCCGCAACGAGACCAACAGCGAGCAGCGCGACTACTACCGCGCCAAGCGCAATCGCGCCATTCGCCACTATGAATCCCTGCGCCGTGAATATGACCGGCTGCGCTATCCGGATCGGGTGATCCAGTTCTCCTTCGGCAACTAAGCCATCTCTTGTGGCCAGCCATCGCGGCTGGCCATCTTGCATCCTGTCCGCTCAGGGCAGAACCCAGCGCTGCAGCGCCAGCGCGATGCCATCCTCGTTGTGATCGGCAGTGACCTGGTCGGCATGGTGCTGGATCTGCGGCGCCGCATTGCCCATCGCTACCGCCAGCCCGACCTGCTCGAACATGCTGATGTCGTTGTTGTTGTCACCAAACGCCACCACCTGCTCCATCGCAATGCCCTCGCTGGCGGCCCACTGGGCCAGCCGGTTGCCCTTGCTGCAGCCGGTCTGTACCAGCTCCACCGCGTAGGGGGCAGCCCAGTCGCGGGTGAAGGGGATGAGATCGCGCTCTTCGTCCATAAAGCGGTGCAGGCGCGCCGGATCCTGATTGAACAGCTCCAGCTTCCAGACCGGGTTGTCGAGCCAGCCTGCCAGCTCCTCGACCGGATGGATGGCGATCTTGAGGTGATCCGGCTGATTGGCTGACCAGTGGCGGATGCGGGTGACATGCTCCTCGCAGCCGATGTAGCCGATCCCCTCGCTCAGGTGAAACAGGGCGCCCATCTGCTGCGCTTCGACTTGTGCCAGTAGGGCGTTGAGTGGGGCGCTGGACAGCGGATCGCCTGCCAGAATGCGATCTGTCGTCGGGTCGTAGAGGCAGGCGCCGTTGCTGCAGATGATGGGGGTATCGAGCGCCAGCTCGTGATGAAAGGGGCGCGCCGTCATGAAGTGGCGCCCGGTGACCAGCAGCACCTTGATGCCGTGGGCGCGGGCCTGCGCCAGTGCCGCCCGGGTGGCCGACGAGATCTTGTGATCCCGGGTCAGCAGGGTGCCATCCATATCGAGGGCGATGGCCTTGTACTCACTCATAACTCCTCCAGCATCGAACAAACCAGCAAGAGCCTTACCGTCCCAGACCCGGCGCCCCGATGCAAGTTTTGCCGCATGGCGGAGCGCCGAACTGTGATCTTTTGCCGGCTCAGGCGCAGCTGGCCACCTGTTGGCGGCGGTCGGCACGCTGGCGAAGCAGATAGAAACCGGCGGCGCTGGCAAGAGCGCAGAGGGTGGCGAGGTAGAAGGGCCACTCGCTCCCTGCCAGCAGCACCAGACTACCGAGCACGACCGCCAGGATCTCGCTGCCCACCGCGAGGGCGCGGTAGAGCCCCATCGCCTGCCCCTGCTGCTCGGCATGACTGCGGTTGGAGACCGCCACCGAGGTGGCCAGCTCCCCCAGACTCATGCCGATGCCGGCCGGAATGAAGGTGAGCGCCAGTCCCCACCAGTGGCTCGGCAGGATAAAGAGCAGCATGCCGGTCGCCATTACCAGATGGCCGACGATGCCGAGAGAGCTGCCGCGCCAGTGGCGGGCAAGTCGGCCGCCCAGCCAGGAGCCGGCCATCATGGGCAGGCTCACCAGCACCGCCGCCTGCGCCAGCTGGGCCGGATCCCAGGCCAGCCGCTCCACCAGCCAGATATTGAAGTAGGTGAAGTAGAGCTGCACTGCGCCATAGCTGACCAGAGTGAGGGCGAAGTAGGGCAGCAGGGCCGGTTGCAGCAACAGTTGGCGGCTGGAGAGGGGCGGTGCCTGCCGGGCGGCCGCCACCGGCGGACGATGGGGCACCAGCCAGAGCACCAGCAGCAGGTTGAGCAGGGTCATCGCGACGGCCAGCCAGGCCGCCAGACTGTAATCCCCCGAGATCACCGCGGCGTAGCCCCCGATCACCGGCCCCACCACCCAGCCCAGATTCATGCCGATATTGATCCAGGCGAAGCTGCGCGCCTTGTGCTCCATGCCGGCGAGATCCGCCGCCATTGCCTGCACGATGGCGATGTTGCCGTTACACAGCCCCTCAACCACCCGGCTGAGCAGCAACAGGGGGAGGGATCGCCAGGCGATGCCGAGTGCCATCAGGGCATAGCCGGTCAGCACGCCAGCCAGCGAGAGCAGCAGCAGTGGCTTGCGGCCGTAGCGGTCAGAGAGCCGCCCGAGCCAGGGGCTGCCCACCAGCTGGAACAGGGGATAGAGCCCCATGATGACCCCCAGCCACACCTTGCGGCTCCAGTCGGAGGCTTCCGGCGTCAGCATCCCCTGCGCCGGGTCCAGCAGCAAGGGGGCCAATACCGGGGAGGGGAGGCTGAAGCCGGCGACCGCCAGCGTGACCGTCATCACCAGCACCCAGAGGGGTTTTTTGTGCTGTTGTTTCGCCATCTCGCACCTATTAAGTAAAGTAATTGGTTTATTTATGCTGGGTGATAACTGGCATTAAGTAAAGTGAATTGTTGATTTAATAAAGGGGGCTCCCCATAATGGGGTCATGAACGCAAGCACCGACAAGATCCTGTTTCTGCTCAAGAGCCATGGCCCGCAGAGCGCCGCCGCGCTGGGGGAGCAGTTGCAGATGACCTCCATGGGCGCCCGCCAGCACCTGCTCGCACTGGAGCAGGAGGGGTGGGTCACATTCAGCGACGAGGCGCGCGGACGCGGTCGTCCCGTGCGGCTGTGGCAGCTTACCGAGCAGGCCTGGCAGCGCTTCCCCGATACCCATAGCGACCTGACCGTGCAGTTGATCGACAACGTGCGCGAGCTGTTTGGCGAGGAGGGGATGGAGCGACTGATCCTGCAGCGGGAGCAGCATATGCTGGCGCGCTATCAGCAGATGCTGGGCAGCAAGGGGTTGTCCGGTCGGCTGGAGGCGCTCAGGGAGCTGCGCAGCCGCGAAGGCTATATGGCGGAGATCCGCCGTGAGGAGGATGGCAGCTGGCTGCTGTGGGAGAGTCACTGCCCCATCTGTGCGGCGGCGCGCAGCTGCCGCGGTTTTTGTCGCAGCGAGCTGGCGCTGTTTCGCCAGCTGCTGGCACCGGCGACGGTGGAGCGGGAGCAATATCTGCTGGATGGTGCGCACCGCTGCCTCTATCGCATCACGCCGACCGCGCTCTGATAGCGCCGTTGGCCACCCTCCAAAAACAACAAGAGCGTATGGTGAAAGAATAAGGAAGAATTCAGATAGCAAAACTAACTTTATAGCAATTGGGGCCTCATTCTGACGTTGTCAGGTTTGTAATGATTTACATGGATCAATCCACTAATGTTTCCCGAATGCTCGACAGCAACGTCAGCCTCTTCTCAGACATCTTCAGCCAGTCAATCAGGCTTATATTCCTCGCCCCCCCCTTTTTATCCAACGCCCTCATCACTTCATCCGCGGCTGCCAACCGACCTCGTAAGCAACGAAACTTCTGACAGGTGTGCATGAGTACATTCTCAATGGTCGTCTCTAGCGCGGGGAATTCCGCAGCTACGCAGCGAAGATAAACCAGTTTTATATACCCACAGCTATTTATTCATCAATACATGCCAATAGTGAAAGCTGCTAAATGTGGAGTTAGAGGGAAACCTATCTTCAATATGCAGAGAGCATGAACTGCTTATTCTCTAAATAACCACACAAGAATAAATGCATATAATTTAAAGTTTAATATTACATTAATGAAAGTGGCAATCGATTACTCAGTGAATGAGAGATGAAACTTCCCCCCAAGGTTGTGATATTAAAATCTGCCATGTTTTCTGTAAATTAAATCGACTTTCATTGCCATTATCTAACTTAGCAACACCTCGCTTATCTATTATGTAAGGATGTATAAATAGCACATGTAAAAAGTGTTCACTACCATTTCTTGTTACTTCTTTCATCTCTCTACATTCAAAAATATCTGATTGATGACAAATTTTTACGAAATCACTGCTTATAGCCCAAGTCGAGACATTGAATACCTTCGCAATCTCACGTGAGCTAACTGGCCCCTTTTGTTCAAGCAACCATTGTGCAACTCTCAAATATCGTGGCACGAGACCCCCTTATTTTACCTTGAAATAAAAACATGCTAATACCGGCCCACGGATTGGTTATGGCCCGTGGGCCCACGCCATTTAAA
>NZ_CAWNWX010000079.1:0-5776 GCF_963878195.1 Aeromonas sp. HMWF016 | reverse complement strand
AGCAGCACCACCGGATTGTCCGCCTCGCGAATGAGCTCGAGCGCCTGGGTCAGGCTCGGTTCGTCGGCGGCGCCGGGCTCCGGCATCTCGCGCGGCACCAGTACCTCCCCCTGCACCGGCTTGTTGATGATGTCCATCGGCAGGCTGACAAAGGCGGCACCGGGACGACCAAACTCGGCGGCACGAAAGGCGTTGGCCATCACCTCGGAGAGGGCGGCCCCGCTGTTGACCTGAGCGCTGAACTTGGTCACCGGACGGCAGAGGTTGACCGTATCCATGCTCTGGTGGGTGAGCTTGAGGCAGTCGGCGCGGCGCACCGCACCGCCCAGCGCCACCATGGGGTCCCCCTCCGAGGTAGCGGTCGCCAGCCCGGTAATAAGGTTGGAGCAACCGGGGCCCGAGGTGACCAGCGCCACCCCCGCCTTGCCGGTCAGGCGCCCCACCGCGGCGGCCATAAAGGCGGCGTTGGCCTCGTGGCGCACCACTATGGTCTCGATGGGGGAATCCTCCAGCGCATCGAACACCCGGTCAATCTTGGCGCCGGGAATACCGAACACCTGCTTGACCCCCTGCGCCTCCAGATGGCGCACCACCAGCTCGGCACCGCACTTCCACTGTCTGTTTTCCATGATATTGCTCCTTCTATATCAGCCTTCCGCGGCCTGAATGGCGCGATCGAGATCGGCGGGGTTAAGGTCGGCCTGCCGGAAAGCGGGATCCGATGGCAGGGCCAGATTGAGATGACGCACCACGGAGAGACGCAGGGTGCCGTGGGCCATGGTGTAGTCGAGCAGATGGCCGCCGCCGCTGCGATCGGCAGTGATCATGTGCTCGTGAAAACCCGCCACATTGATCCCCTGCACAAACGGCGGGCAGCGAAAGCCCACCAAAGTCCCTGCCACCGCGGCAAAACGGAACAGCGGCTGCTGCTCGATGGCCTCCAGCATGGGGCGATAGGGCGGCTCCTGACGCGGCACGGTGCGCACCTTGGCCGACTCGAACTGGCCATCGAGGCGCATGGCGACGAAGACGTTGTCGGAGCCCACCAGCCGGTCGACCCACTGGTGAATTTCGTCGCGACTGAGGGGATGGTCGAAACGGCGCTCCAGACAGGGGCGAAAGTGGGTCATCACCGCAAAGGGGGTCTTCTGATCGGCGCGGGCCGGTCGGGCCGAGCCATCGGCCCGCAACTGGTGGATCTGGCGCTCGAAGGCGATCAGCTCGCCATCGAGGTGGTTGAAGGTGCCGAGACCAAAGTCGCCGTGGCGCAGCAGCTCGCTCATGGTGGTCTCCCCTTCGTAGACCCCCGCCAGCAGGGCGCTCATCAGCGAGCTTTGATAGATCTCGCCGCCATCGTGCTGCCTGCGCCAGCGGGAAAACTGCTGGCTCACTTCGAGGGCACACGCGCATCCGGCACTGTCAGATGTTGCAATACGTTCCATTCGGGTTTCACCTCCGGCCTGAATCCTGTTAGCGTTCGGATTCAATGGTGACCCGGATCACATTTCAACGCCAATACACCGATCCCGCGACTTTGAGACTCTTTCGATATGGAACTGCGAACCCTGCGCTACTTCATGGCGGTCGTCGACAAACAGAACTTCACCCGGGCAGCCGAGGCGCTCAACATGGCCCAGCCGCCCCTGAGCCAGCAGATCCGCAAGCTGGAGGAGAGCCTCGGCACCCCGCTGCTGCGCCGTCTCACCCGCGGCGTCGAACTGACCGAGGCGGGCGCGAGCCTCTATCGGGATGCCACCCAGATCCTGACGCTGGCCGATGCTGCCAAACAGAAGGTGAAGCGGATCGCCCGCGGCGAGCAGGGGGCGCTGCGCATCGGCTTTGCCGGCTCTACCGTGCTCCACCCCGCAGTGCTGACCCTGCTGCACGACTATCGGGAACGCTACCCCGAGGTGGCGCTCACTCCGCAGGAGGGCACCATGCCGGCACTGGTGGAGGCGCTGCGCCACGACCGGCTCGATGCCGCCATCCTGCGCCTCCCCTGCAGCGGCAGTCAGGGGCTAGATCACCACCTCGTCGAACAGGAGCCGCTGCTGATCGCCCTGCCCACCAGCCACCCCAAGGCCAAGCTCGGCCCCATCGCCCTCGCCAGCCTGCGCGATGAGAGCTTTATCCTGTTCCCCCGCGAGATTGGCCCGGGCCTTCACGACGGCATCATGGCCCTCTGCCGGGAGGCGGGATTCGAGCCGCAGCTCGGCCCCGTCTGTCCGCAGGTGATCTCCACCGTTGGCATGGTGCAGGCGGGCTTTGGCGTGACCCTGGTGCCAAGCTCGGTGGCGGCGTTGCGTCCGGTCGGGGTAAGCTATCACCCCATCGCCGGCAGCGGCCTGATGACCGCCATCAGCCTCGCCACCCGCCCCCACCCCGGCAGCGCCGTGCTGCGCCGCTTTATCGCCCAGATACAAAAAAGGCCTCCCGAAGGAGGCCTTTTACGGCAATCTTGACGCCTTGCGGCTTGCTTGACGGTCGCGGTTTACTTGACGGTCACGCGGGCAAACTTGCGCTTGCCAACCTGATAGACGGCGGTACCGGCACCGATGAGTGCCTTGCCATCTTCCAGCTTCTCGCCATCAACCTTGACCGCGCCCTGCTTGATCATCCGCAGCGCTTCGGAAGTGGTGGCCACCAGATCGGCATCTTTCAGCAGGTTGGCAATGGCCAGACCTTCGCCTTCCAGAGCCAGCTCGACTTCCGGCATCTCGTCCGGAATGGCGTTCTTGGAGAAGCGCTGGGTGAAATCTTCGTGGGCCGCTTCGGCCGCCGCTTCGTCGTGATAACGGGCGATGATCTCTTTGGCCAGCCAGATCTTCACGTCGCGCGGGTTGAGAGTGCCGGCAGCGATGCCCGCCTTGAACTCTTCAATTTCAGCCAGCGGACGGAAGGAGAGCAGCTCGTAGTAGTTCCACATCAGATCGTCGGTGATGGACATGATCTTGCCGAACATCTCGCCCGGTGCGTCGTGGACGCCGATGTAGTTGCCTGCGGACTTGGACATCTTCTTGACGCCGTCCAGACCCACCAGCAGCGGCATCATCAGCACGCACTGGGTCGCCATGCCGGCATCTTTTTGCAGCTCGCGGCCCATCAGCAGGTTGAACTTCTGGTCGGTACCGCCCAGCTCAACGTCCGCCTTCAGCGCGACCGAGTCATAGCCTTGCAGCAGCGGATAGAGGAATTCGTGAATCGCGATGGACTGGCCGTTGCTGTAGCGCTTCTTGAAGTCGTCACGCTCCATCATGCGGGCCACGGTCTGCTTGGCCGCCAGCTTGATCATGCCGGTCGCACCCAGCTCGCTCAGCCAGGTCGAGTTGTACTCGATACGGGTCTTGGCCGGGTCGAGGATCTTGAACGCCTGCTCGGCATAGGTGAGGGCGTTGTGCTTGATCGCCTCTTCGGAGAGCGGCGGACGGGTGGCATTCTTGCCGGAGGGATCACCCACCATGGCAGTGAAGTCACCGATCAGCAGGATCACTTCATGGCCCAGATCCTGGAAGGTCTTCAGCTTGTTGAGGATCACGGTGTGACCCAGGTGAATGTCGGGGGCCGTCGGGTCCATGCCCAGCTTGATGCGCAGCGGGCGCCCTTCCTTCAACTTGGCAACCAGTTCCTCTTCAACCAGAATTTCTTCCGCTCCGCGCTTGATCTCGGCTAGCGCCACCTCGAGCTGGGACATTTTTTGACTCTCCATCACGATTCCACAGGGCCAAACATATTACTGGAATGGCGGGCCAATTGGAAAGGCTGTAAAATCCGTCCATTCTGCCCGACTTCATCTGCATCTCATGGTTATTTGGCACGCCTTCAACTCTCTCCCTCACTGGCACCGCAAGATGGTGCTGATTTTAAGCATCATGATCATGATGCTGGCGGCCTGGCCCAGCGAACAGGCGGTCGCGACCCGGGTCGATGAAAACGGCAACGAGATTGCCATGCGACAGCAACAGGAAGAGAACGGCGACGACAATCTGCCCCAGGACGACATCACCGCAGATGCGGTGCAGCCGGCTACCCCGCCCAAGCCGAGCTATGTCACCAAACATGTGAAGGTGCGTCGCGGCGACAACATGGGGGTGATCTTCCAGCGTCTGGGCCTCAGCACCACGGATCTGCACCTGATCGACCAGCTCGATGACAGCAACCCGCTGCGCATGTTGCAGCCGGGGCAGGAGCTCACCTTCAAACTGACCGAAGATGGCCAGCTGCACAGCCTCTACTATCCCCACAGCCTCGAACAGGCGCTCAAGGTGAGCCGCAAGGATGACACCTTCGTCGCCCGCAGCGTCAAGATCGCTCTCGACACCCGCGAACAGGTGACCAAGGGGGAGATCCGCTCCAGCTTCTGGAGCTCCGCCGTCGAGGCGGGCATGACCGAGGATCAGATCATGGACTTGGCCGCCATCTTCGGCTGGGACATCGACTTCGCTCAGGACTTGCAACCGGGCGACAGCTTCCGGGTAGTCTACGAGGACAAGTTCCGCGATGACGAGCGGGTTGCCTCCGGCGATATTCTGGCCGCCGAGTTCGTCAACCAGGGCACAGCCTACCGCGCCGTGCTCAATGAAGATGGCAACTACTACACCCCGGAAGGCAAAGCGATGCGCAAGAGCTTCCTGCGCGCGCCGGTCAACTTCAAATACATCAGCTCCAACTTCAACCCGCGCCGCCTCCATCCGGTGACCGGCAAGATCCGCCCCCACAACGGCATCGACTATGTGGCGCCGGTGGGCACCCCCATCATGGCGGCGGGCTCCGGCAACGTGGTGGCGGCGGGTTACAACCAGTTCAACGGCAACTACGTCTTTATCAAGCATGCCGGCAACTATGTGACCAAGTACCTGCACCTCTCCAAGCGCACCGTCAACAAGGGGCAGCGGGTCAAGCAGGGGCAGACTATCGGCCTGTTGGGTGGCACCGGTCGCGTCACCGGGCCGCACCTGCACTACGAATTCGTGGTGGGCGGCGTACACAAGAACCCGCGCACCCTCAACCTGCCGCAGGCGGAGTCCCTGAGCGGACGCGAGCTGGCCAACTTCAGAAAACTGGCGACACCGCAACTGGCCAAGCTCGACAGCCCCGAGCTGCAGCTGGCCCAGAACAAGCGGGAGAGTCGCGGCAACTAAAGCCTTCAGGGCTGGCGGGGGAGCTGCCCCGTCAGCCCTTTTTATTTTGCCTGCGCATGGCTCTGCGCCATGTTGCATCGGTGTCGGGAAGCGGACTATCCCGACCAGCGAGTGAGGAGAGCCAATGGCTGAACGCTATATCGGATTGATGTCAGGCACCAGCATGGACGGCATCGACGCCGTACTGGTGGTGATCGACGGGGATCAACTGCGGGTCGAGGCGGCCCTCAGCCACCCCTGGCCCACCGCCCACGAGCTCCATGAGCTCTGCACCCCGAGTGACAACGAGATCGATCGCATGGGGGTGGCCGACAATCTGGTGGCGCGCGAATTTGCCGCCGCCACCCACGCCCTGCTGGCCAAGACGGGCCTCACGCCCGCCGATATTCGCGCCATCGGCAGCCACGGCCAGACCATCCGCCACCGCCCCCAGCTTGGCTTTACCCTGCAGATCGGCAACGCGGCCCTGCTGGCGGCGCTGACCGGCATCGACGTTATCGCCGACTTTCGCACCATGGACATGGCCCTCGGCGGTCAGGGAGCGCCGCTGGTGCCCGCCTTCCATCAAGCCTTCTTTGCCCGCCCCGGCGCCCTGCGGGTGGTGCTGAACCTTGGCGGCATCGCCAATATCTCGGTGC
>NZ_CAWNWX010000078.1:0-10044 GCF_963878195.1 Aeromonas sp. HMWF016 | reverse complement strand
AGCCAACCTGGTGAAACTGGTCGGAACCATCACCGACAAGGATGGGGACAGCCAGAGTGCCAGCGTGGACTTGGGCAGTGCCATCAGCTTCAGGGACGATGGCCCGAGTATCAGTGCCGGCAGTGTGGCCAACGACAGTTTGCAAGTGGACGAAAGCAACCTGTCACTCAATGCCAGCACCAGCTATGCCAGCCTGTTCACCAGCAGCTATGGCGCCGATGGAGCCGGTACCCTGGTTTACAGCCTGAACGTCAGTGCCAGCGGTGTGGATAGCGGGCTCAACGACACCGCAACCGGCCAGAACATCCTGCTCTATCTGGAGAGTGGCAATGTGGTCGGCCGGGTCGGTAACAGCAGCGGCAGTGTGGCCTTTACCTTGACGGTCAGCAACAGCGGGGTAGTGACACTGGATCAAATGCGCGCCATCGAACACACCCCGAACAGCGGCTCGGATCAGGAGAGCAGCCTGCTGTCAGCCAACCTGGTGAAACTGGTCGGAACCATCACCGACAAGGATGGGGACAGCCAGAGTGCCAGCGTGGACTTGGGCAGTGCCATCAGCTTCAAAGACGATGGCCCGAGTGCCTCGGCAGCAACCAATTCGGGTCAGGCTACACAGGGGCAAAATACCAACCTGATGTTGATCCTCGATATCTCCGGCAGTATGGGTAATGCATCCGGCTATCAGGGGATGACCCGGATGGAGGTAATGCAGAAATCGGCGCTGGAGCTGCTCGACCGATACGATGCCAGTGGCAATGTCATGGTTAACATCGTGACGTTCAGTACTGCAGCGGCCAATCCGACAGGTACTTGGGTCACTGTGGATGCGGCCAAAGCAATTATTCTGGGCCTGTCACCGACCAATTCGACGAACTATGATGATGCGCTCAATGATGCCATCAATGCCTTTGGCGCTGGCGGTAAGCTGGCAGGAGCGCAGAACGTCTCCTACTTCATGTCGGATGGGGCACCCAACTATTCGACGGTCAGCAACTCGGCGACTGTTCCCGATGGTTCCAATAGCTTCGGCGATGGTTCCGGGATCAGCACTGCCAATGAGAAGGACTGGACGGATTTTCTTAGAGTCAACAGCATCAACTCTTTTGCTCTGGGAATGGGGTCAGGGACAACGTCGTCACAGCTGGATCCGATCGCCTATAACGGTGTAACGGCAACCAATACATCGTCGATTATGGTGACTGATTTCAGTCAGTTGGCATCGACCTTGGTCAGTACCGTAGTGGCCCAGCCGCTTTCCGGGCAACTGCTTAATGGTGGGTTGACCGCGAGTGTCGGTGCAGATGGTGGCTGGCTGGAATCCATTACGGTGGCTGGCGTGACCTATCACTACAACCAGAAGAGCGACAGTGTGAGCGTTACCGGAGGAACCTCTGTCGGGACATTCGATACTGCTACCAACGAGTGGTCGATTGCCGTGGCAGGAGGGGTTCTCAAGGTGGACATGGATAACGGCATGTATACCTATACCCCGCCGTCAACCATTCCTGCCGGCGGGATCAATCAGGTATTTGGTTACAGTGTGAGCGACTACGATGGTGATACTGCATCGAGTACTTTGGCGATAACCATCAATCCTGCTGTTGCCCCCATGGTGGTGCGTGACGACTTTGTCATCACCAATCAGGATCCTGTCTCCATTCCGGATTGGGCTCTGCTTGCCAATGACTCCGGGCCACTTGTTGGCACCCAGGCGATCAGTGGTGTCTCCAATTCCGTTGGCGGCACGGTGACTGACAACACCGGGTTCGTCTCGTTCGATGACGGTTCGGGCAGCGCAACGCCTAGCTCGTATGACGGATCG
This sequence comes from Aeromonas sp. HMWF016, assembly GCF_963878195.1. Taxonomy (NCBI): domain Bacteria; kingdom Pseudomonadati; phylum Pseudomonadota; class Gammaproteobacteria; order Aeromonadales; family Aeromonadaceae; genus Aeromonas; species Aeromonas sp. HMWF016. The sequence goes on along the minus strand of NZ_CAWNWX010000078.1, from coordinate 8,219 downwards.
TTCGCCTACACCAACAGTACGACCGCCGATACCGGCAAGGTCTATGTCGATGAACAGAGTGGAACCACCCTCACGGGGGGCTACCTCGACGAGATCCTGATTGGTGGTTCTGGCGACGAGACGCTGAACGGCAATGGTGGTAACGATATCCTGTTTGGCAATGGTGGCAAGGACACCCTGAATGGTGGTGTGGGTAATGATATTCTGGTTGGTGGCAGTGGCGGCGATACGCTGACCGGCGGCTCGGGCAGCGATACCTTCAAGTGGGGCGCTGGAGATGTGGGTGGCACCGATGTGATCAAGGACTTCACCACCGGAACTGGCGGCGATGTGCTGGATATCAGTGAGTTACTCAGCGGCGAACATGCCAACAAGATTTCGCTCGATGCTTATCTCACCTTCACCACGGGCCCGGGAAGTGGCAAGTCTACACTCACCATCGATCTGGATGGCTCGGGCAGTGGCAGTACGACCCACGTCATCCAGTTTGACAACATCGACCTGACACTGGGAGGAACACGCAATGACCAGACCATCATTGAAGACCTGTTGAATCAGGGCAATCTGAAGGTTGATCCCTGATGAGGTCCCGGGGCCAGCTTCTCGCTGGCCCCTGTTTTTTCCCCTGAGGGATGGATAAGATAGCAGCAGTAGAGGAGAGGGGCGTCATGCAGTCATTCAACTGGGTCGACATTGATGGTATCCGTTATAGCTGGGATGGGCAGGGAACCATTACCTGCGCAGGCCAGTTTGGCTATCAGGCATCGATCGCGGGGGATCAGCTGGATGGCGTGGAGATCGAGAACGACGCCGGTGATGTAGCTGGCTCGCTCAGTGTCGATTTTGCCGCGGCATCAATCACCTATACCCCGGCAATGGATGCTGAAGAGTCTCATGGCGTCATTCTGGTAGGGCATGATCTCGGTCAGCAGGAGTACTCGCTGGCCAGTCTCTACTCCCCACAGCTGCAGGATCTGCTGGGTCACTCCGAGACTATCCCCTGGTCTGTGGCAATGGAGGAGAGTGTACCGACAGAGGTTCACTCCCAGCCACAAGGACATATTTTGTCGTGGGATTCGTTCCACTTCGATGACGAGGTGCTGGTTGCGCAGGTTAGCAACACACCAGTATCTGCAGGGGGAGATCATGAGTCCGCCCCGGTTGTCACCATCAGCCTCGATTTGACCAATCAGGTGCTGGATCAGATCCCGCCACTGCACGATATATGAATCTCCCTTTGCTGCGGGCATAATGGCCTCAATCTTGTTGATTGAGGCTTTTTTCTATGTGGCGTCCCCTTCTTACTTTTTCCGCTCTGGTTGTCAGTGCTCCGCTGCTGGCGATTGAAGTTCCGCAAGCGCCCCATATGGTGGTGAGCGGTTACGCCGAGCAGAAGACCGAACCCGATATGCTTACCCTCAATGTGGCGGTGAGTGCACTGGATAAGCAGGGCCTCAAGGCCAAGCAGCAGGTCGATACCAAGGTCGCAGCCTTTTTCAGCCAACTGGAAGGGTTGGGGATCAAGCGCAGCGATGTTGAGGCTGGCAACCTGATGGTTTCTCCGGAATATCAGTATGGCGAGAACAAGAAGCCGGTATTGCTGGGATACCGTGCCCAACGGCAATTGGCGGTCAAACTCTATCAGCTGGATAAATTGAGCCCCCTGATGGATACCGCCCTCAAAGCCGGGCTGGAGTCCGTATCCCAGATTGAGTACGGGCTGAAGTCGCCGCAGGTCATCAAGGAGCAGGCCCGTTTGAATGCCGTTGAGGATGCCAAAACCAAAGCTGAATCTCTGGCCAAGGCGTTTGGGATGAAGCTTGGCAAGGTCTACAGTGTGGAGTACCGCAATGCTTCGCCCATTACCGCCTACAGCCGCAACCTGAAGGTGGTGCAGGCCATGGCGATGGCTGCTCCTGCGGCGGATATGGCGGACAACAGCTATCAACAACAGCAGATCACGGTAAGTGATAATATCGAGGCTGTTTTCTTGCTGGAGTGATGCCCGTCGTTTAAGTCCAGTCATGAACAACCCCGCCATTCGCTGCGGGGTTTTTATTGCGCATCGATGCAGATATAAAAAAGCCGACGTTCGTGTTTACTTAATCGAGCGTCGGCTTTTTGTTGCGCTGGGTTTATCAGGCGGTGACGGCATCAGCCTTGGTCGCTTCAGGAGCCGGGTTGCGAATGAGGTAATCAAACGCTCCCAGCGCGGCGGTCGCCCCGGCGCCCATGGAGATGATGATCTGCTTGAACGGCACTGTGGTGGCATCCCCTGCGGCGTAGACGCCGGGCAGGGAAGTGGCGCCCTTGGCGTCAATCTCGATCTCGCCAAAGCGAGTCAGGGCCACCTCGCTCCCTTTAAGGAACTCGGTGTTCGGCACCAGACCAATCTGGACGAAGATACCCGCCACCGCCAGATGCTTGATCTCGCCGGTGGTGCGATCTTCGTAATCCATGCCCACCACCTTGCTGCCGTCACCGATCACTTCGGTGGTGCGGGCACTCATGATGATGTCGATGTTGGCCATTGAGCGGGCTTTCTTCTGCAGTACCTCGTCGGCGCGCAGAGTGTCGGCGAACTCCACCACGGTGACGTGTTCGACAATGCCAGCCAGATCGATGGCAGCCTCGATACCGGAGTTACCGCCCCCGATCACCGCAACCCGCTTGCCCTTGAAGAAGGGGCCGTCACAGTGCGGGCAGTAGGCCACGCCCTTGGTGCGGTACTCAAGCTCTCCCGGCACGTTCAGATCACGCCAGCGGGCGCCGGTGGCGAGAATGACCGAGCGGCTTTTCAAGGTGGCGCCAGAGGCGAGATCCACGTTCACATATCCATCTTTGCTGATGGCGGCAGCACGCTGCTCGGTGATCACTTCCACGCCGTACTGCTTGACGTGCTGCTCCAGGCTCGCGGCCAGTTTGGGGCCTTCGGTATAGGGCACGGAGATGAAGTTCTCGATGCCGACGGTGTCCATCACCTGGCCACCGAAACGCTCGGCGACGATGGCGGTGCGAATGCCTTTGCGAGCGGCATAGATGGCGGCGGCTGCACCAGCCGGCCCACCACCGACGACCAGCACGTCGTAAGGTGCTTTTTCGTTGAGCTCCTCAGCTTTGCGCTCTGCGGCGCCGGTGTCGAGCTTGGCGACTATCTCTTCCAGCGAGATACGGCCCTGGCTGAACGGCTGACCGTTCAGGTAGACGTTCGGTACCGCCATGATCTGGCGCTCGTTGACCTCGTCCTGGAACAGGGCTCCGTCGATCATGGTGTGGGTGATGCCGGGGTTCAGGGTGGCCATCAGGTTCAGCGCCTGTACCACGTCCGGGCAGTTGTGGCAGGAGAGCGAAATGTAAGTCTCGAAGTGGAACTCGCCCTTGAGATTGCGGATCTGCTCCTGCACCGCCGCATCGGCCTTGGAGGGGTGACCGCCGCTTTGCAGCAGGGCAAGCACCAGCGAGGTAAATTCATGACCCATGGGGATGCCGGCAAAATGAACGCGCGGGGCCTGGCCCTGCGGCGCGACGCTCATGGAAGGCTTGCGGGCGGCAGTGCCATCGGTCAGGGAAATCTTGGGTGACATCCCGGCGATCTCGCTGGCCAGAGCCAGCAGTTCAGCGGATTTGTCGCTGTCATTGCCGGACACGCTGATCTCGATGGGATTGACGATGTACTGCAAGTAACCGTTGAGTTGTTGTTTGAGGTTGGTATCTAACATGGTCGAATTCCTTCTGGCTGAATGCGGGTCGGCACTGTGACTGGATACAGAAAATGGAGGTCTATAAAGCAGACCGGCGCGTTTTCTGAGGTCCGTAAACAAAACCGGCCCTTGAACGGGCCGGTCTTCAGAGCGGAGAGGCTTAGATTTTGCCTACCAGATCCAGGGACGGGGCCAGGGTGGCGTCGCCTTCTTTCCACTTGGCCGGGCACACTTCACCCGGGTGGGCGGCAACGTACTGGGCAGCCTTGACCTTGCGCAGCAGCTCCAGTGCGTCACGGCCGATGCCGCCAGCGTTGATCTCGACGATCTGGATGATGCCCTGCGGGTCGATGACGAAGGTACCGCGGTCAGCCAGACCGGCTTCTTCGATCATCACGCCGAAGTTGCGGGTGATGGTGCCGGTCGGGTCACCGATCATCGGGTACTGGATCTTCTGGATGGTGTCAGAAGTGTCGTGCCACGCCTTGTGGGTGAAGTGGGTGTCGGTGGAGACGGCGTAGATCTCTACGCCCAGCTTCTGGAATTCGGCGTAGTTGTCAGCCAGGTCACCCAGCTCGGTCGGGCAGACGAAGGTGAAGTCAGCCGGGTAGAAGAACACCACGGACCACTTGCCTTTCAGGTCAGCGTCAGACACCTGAACGAATTTGCCATTGTGGTAGGCGGTAGCGTTGAACGGCTTGATTTCAGTGTTGATGTAGGTAGACATGGATTTGCTCCTTGGTGATGTACATATGCCTGTCTGGGTTTGCAGAGTCGTGCCGGACGAGGCGTTTAACTTTCGATGGAGTCATCATAGGAGGATGTTCTAATCGATTAAAGCCACAAAATTGAATCGCTTTAATCGGTATATTGGATTTATACGCGGTGGCTTATCGTCGGTGCCGCTGGTAGCAACAGTCGGGCATCCCCCTCGCAAGCCCGGTTGCTGCCGTCAAAGAGGGGGTTGCGGACCAAATCGGTCGCTATAAATCAAATTTATGGGTTTGGCGAGAATGACCCGATTTTAATTTATACCTTCCCGATGCCTGGCAAAAATAGATGGGGTGTGCTCGACGGAAGCAGATGAGGGTATCGCCCGATCTGGGGTATCGAGCGGTCAGCTGTATCGGGAGCAAAGGAGAGCCAAACAAGCAGCAAGAGGGGAGGTGGGGGGGGATAAAGCAGAAGCCGACCCGTTCTGGCGCAAGCGGGCTGCGCGTTTCGCGCAGATAAAAAAATCCCGGCGCTATCGCAACGATAAAGCCGGGTCATCAAACAAGGAATGGCTATATAAACAAATGCTTTACAGCAAAGACTAACTACGGGGTGTGCAAACTTGCAGACATATGAGAGGAAGAGGATGGGTGCACACTCCTTCATCTCCCCCTCGGCAACTATTGCATGAGGGGGATAATAGTGTGATGGAGATCACATGGCAAGCAATTGGTGTAATTTTTCAATCAAAATGAAACACTTTCACCTTTTTTGCTCTTTTTTACTGCTGAAAACGCTTTTTCTGTAATTTAATTACATGTTGTTGTGTCAAAAATCGGTTGGGGGCTCCTGCTCCTCCATCAATTCCAGCAGGTTGATGGCCACCGAGATGAAGTCCGATTCGGTGACGATGCCGATGAGCTTGCGTCCCTTGAGCACCGGCAGACAGCCATACCGGTGGCGCTGCAGGTAGAGGGCTGCCTCCTTGATGCCGGCATGGGGATCCACGCTCGCAACCTGGCGGGTCATGATCTCGTCAAGGTGGACGCTGTCGGTAAATTCCGCCTCTCGCTCCGGGCTTATCAGCAGCAGCTTGGACTCGCGGGTGGCCAGGATGTCGGTGAGGGTGACCAGCCCCTGCAGATGGTGGTGCTCATCGACGATGGGAATGTGGCGGATCCGCTCCTGCTGCATCAGATCCATCGCCTGTTTGACGCTGTTCTCCGGCCTCAGGGTAAAGGGATGTTCCGTCATGATTTCGGATATGGTCATCATGGTAGGCCTCCTGATTGCATTGGTTTTTCTTCTCCGCCTGTCTCCACCCTAGCCCAGCCATGGATGGCAAAACATGATCAGGGTCAATACAAAACATTAAAGAGTCATTAACCGGTTAGTGGTCACAAAATTGCCCGCTACCCCTTGTCTCTCTTGGGTTTTTGGTCTTTTGGGTTGCCTTGGAAGATGGGGATAACTAGACTAGCCGCCGATTCCCCCCGAGGTGAAAGATGCAAGTATCCGATTTTCATTTTGATCTGCCAGACGAGCTGATTGCCCGCTATCCGATGGCGGAGCGTACCGCCAGCCGTTTGTTGCAGCTCGACGGTCAAACCGGCGCCCTGCGCCACGGTCAATTTGTCGATGTGCTGGACCAGCTCAACCCGGGCGACCTGCTGGTATTCAACAACACCCGCGTCATTCCGGCCCGCATGTTTGGCCAGAAGGCCAGCGGAGGCAAGCTGGAGGTACTGGTCGAGCGCATTCTGGACGAGCACAGCGTGCTGGCTCATGTGCGGGCCTCCAAGGCGCCCAAGCCGGGCACCCGGATGATCATGGATGGTGGCGTGGAAGCTGAAATGCGCGCCCGCCACGATGCCCTGTTCGAGATCCATTTCCTCGACTCCCGCCCGGTGCTGGAGATCCTGGAGGCGATCGGTCACATGCCGCTGCCCCCTTATATCGACCGTCCCGACGAGGATGCCGACAAGGAGCGCTACCAGACGGTCTACAACCAGAAGCCGGGCGCCGTCGCCGCGCCGACCGCCGGTCTGCACTTTGACGAGCCGCTGCTTGAGAAAATTCGGGCCAAAGGGGTTGAAACTGCCTTTGTCACCCTGCATGTAGGGGCGGGGACCTTCCAGCCGGTGCGGGTGGAGAAGATTGAAGACCACCATATGCACTCCGAGTATGCCGAAGTGCCACAAGAGGTGGTCGATGCCATTGCCGCAACCCGTGCACGCGGCGGTCGGGTGATTGCCGTTGGCACCACCTCGGTCCGTTCGCTGGAGAGTGCCGCCAGAGTGACTCTGGCGCAGGGCAAGCCGCTGGCGCCCTTTTTTGGCGATACCGACATCTTCATCTTCCCGGGCTACCAGTTCCAGATTGTCGATGCCATGGTGACCAACTTCCACCTGCCGGAGTCGACCCTGATCATGTTGGTCAGCGCCTTCGCCGGGTATGATAACGTGATGACCGCCTATCAGGCCGCCGTGGCCGGGCAGTACCGTTTCTTCAGCTACGGGGACGCCATGTTCGTCACCCGTCGCCGGGGCGAGGCATAAGCTTCGCCTTCTATAGCGGGCCGAATGGCCTTTAATTGTCAGACTGTTTCTCTGACTGAATCGAGGTAGCAATGAAATTTGAACTGAAAACTACCGACGGTCGTGCCCGTCGCGGTCAGCTGGTATTCGAGCGTGGCACCGTGCAGACTCCGGCCTTTATGCCGGTCGGTACCTACGGCACCGTCAAGGGGATGACCCCGGAAGAGGTGCGTGAGACCGGTGCCCAGATCCTGCTTGGCAACACCTTCCACCTCTGGCTGCGTCCGGGTCAGGAAGTGATGCGCGCCCACGGCGATCTGCATGACTTCATGAACTGGCAGGGCCCGATCCTGACTGACTCCGGTGGTTTCCAGGTATTCAGCCTGGGCGACATCCGCAAGATCACCGAAGCAGGCGTCCACTTCCGTCACCCCATCAATGGCGAGAAGATCTTCCTCGACCCCGAGAAGTCCATGGAGATCCAGTACGATCTGGGCTCCGACATCGTGATGATCTTCGACGAGTGCACCCCGTATCCGGCCACTTACGAAGAAGCGCGCAAGTCGATGGAGATGTCCCTGCGTTGGGCCAAGCGCTCCCGCGACAAGTTCGATGCTCTTGGCAACAAGAACGCCCTGTTCGGCATCATCCAGGGCTCCGTCTACGAGCCGCTGCGTGACGTATCGCTGGAAGGTCTGCTGGAGATCGGCTTTGACGGTTATGCAGTTGGTGGTCTGGCAGTGGGTGAGCCCAAAGAGGACATGCACCGCATTCTTGAGCACGTCTGCCCGAAAATCCCGGCCGACAAGCCGCGCTACCTGATGGGTGTCGGCAAGCCGGAAGATCTGGTGGAAGGGGTTCGCCGCGGTATTGACATGTTCGACTGCGTGATGCCGACCCGCAACGCCCGCAACGGTCATCTCTTTACCACCGATGGCGTGGTCAAGATCCGCAATGCGAAGTACCGCAACGACACCAGCACCCTGGATGCCGACTGCGATTGCTACACCTGCAAGAACTACACCCGCAGCTATCTGCACCATCTGGACAAGTGCAACGAGATCCTCGGTGCCCGTCTGAATACTATTCATAACCTGCGTTACTACCAGCGTGTTATGCAGGGTTTGCGGGACGCGATCGAGCAGGGTAAATTAGACGACTTTGTAACAGAGTTTTACCGTCGGCAAGGGAAGCCCGTGCCTCCGTTAGCTGTAAATGACGTTAAATAACAATAATTTATAAGCTAGTTTTCAAATCTACATCAATA
>NZ_CAWNWX010000077.1:64904-73379 GCF_963878195.1 Aeromonas sp. HMWF016 | reverse complement strand
GCTATCTGCTGGTCAGAGGGGCTGCTTGTGTCTTGTCCGTGTGGCGCGAGGGTAAGTATGGGTTTCCTGCCGCGTTCTTAATGGAAACCACAGGTTTGCTTTTTCTCCCTCAAATAAAAGAGTGTGATAAAATCGGCGACTGATTTTTCAGGTTTTGAGAGTCGATACAGATGAAGATCACCCTGCCCGAGTTTGAAAAAGCCCGCGTCCTGGTCGTTGGCGATGTCATGTTGGACCGTTATTGGCATGGCCCCACCGGCCGGATCTCGCCCGAGGCACCGGTGCCCGTGGTCAAGGTTGAACACATTGAGGAGCGTCCGGGTGGAGCCGCCAACGTGGCCCTCAACTCCGCCGCCCTTGGCGCTCATGCCGTGCTGCTTGGCCTGACCGGTCAGGACGAGGCTGCCGATGCCCTGGCTGGCCAGATGGCCGGCGTCAAGGTCGCCTGTGACTTCGTTCGTCTGGCCGACTACCCGACCATTACCAAGCTGCGCGTGCTGTCGCGCAACCAGCAACTGCTGCGCCTCGATTTCGAAGAGGGGTTCCACGCTGTCGACTCCACCCTGCTGGTGAGCAAGGTCGAGCAGGCGCTGCCAAACAGTGATGTGATGATCCTCTCCGACTACGGCAAGGGGGCCCTCAACGATGTGCCCGGCATGATCCAGCGTGCCCGCGCCGCCGGCATTCCGGTGCTGGTCGATCCCAAGGGAACCGACTTCGAGAAGTATCGCGGCGCCACCCTGCTGACCCCCAACATGTCCGAGTTCGAGGCTGTAGTGGGCAAGGTGAAGAGCGAAGAGGAGCTGGTCGCCAAGGGGCTGGATCTGGTCAAGCGCTTCGAGCTGGATGCCCTGCTGGTCACCCGTTCCGAGAACGGCATGACCCTGATCCGCGAAGGTCAGCCGGAGCTGCATCTGCCGGCTCAGGCCCACGAGGTTTACGATGTGACCGGTGCCGGTGATACCGTCATCTCCACTCTGGCTACCTCGCTGGCCGCTGGCAAGAGCCTGGACGAAGCCTGTGCGCTGGCCAATACCGCAGCCGGTATCGTGGTCGGCAAGCTGGGTACCTCTACCGTTAGCCCGGTCGAGCTGGCCAACGCCCTCTATACCGAGCAAGAGACCGGCTTCGGCGTCATGTCCGAAGCCCAGCTGAAAGTGGCGGTTCGTGCCGCCCGTCTGCGCGGTGAAAAAGTGGTGATGACCAACGGCTGCTTCGACATCCTGCATGCCGGCCACGTCTCCTATCTGGCCAACGCCGGCAAGCTGGGGGATCGCCTGATCGTGGCGGTCAACACCGATGAGTCGGTTCGCCGTCTGAAAGGGCCGGGTCGTCCGGTCAACCCGACCGAGCGTCGCATGGCTGTACTGGCTGCGCTGGGCGCGGTGGATTGGGTAGTGCCGTTCGGTGAAGATACCCCGCAGCGCCTGATCGCCGAGGTCCTGCCCGACCTGCTGGTCAAGGGCGGCGACTACAAGCCGGAAGATATTGCCGGTTACGCCGAAGTGACTGCCAATGGTGGCGAGGTGCGTGTCCTCAACTTCGAAGATGGCTGCTCCACTACCGACATCATCAAGACGATTCGCGAGCGCGGCTAATGCGCTGCTGGCCCCGTAATCTGGCGGGGCTGACTATCGGCAGGATCAAGCCGACAGAAACACGGATAACAAAAAGGCGACCACAAGGTCGCCTTTTTCATTCCCGATATCGGCTATCAGGCTTTGGTCTTGGTTTTTGCGGTGGCAGGCATCAGACCCTGGTTTACTTCCACCAGATCCTGCGCTTCCAGCACACCGGCAGCCTGCTTCAGACTCAGGATGTTGAGGATGTAGTTGTAACGGGCCTCGGAGAGCTTCTGCTTCGCTTCGTAGAGCTTGCGGGTGGAGTCCAGCACGTCGACGATGGTGCGGGTTCCCACCTCGTAGCCTGCCTCGGTCGCCTTCAGGGCGCTGTCGGCGGAGACTACTGACTGGCTGTAGGCGCGTACCGAGCCGATGCTGGCGTTCACGTTGTTGTAGGAGGAGCGCACAGTGCTCTGTACCGAGCGGAAGTTCTTCTCAAGCAGTTCGCTGGCCGCCACGTAGTTGAACTGGGCCTGCTTCACTTGGGAAGTGGTGGCGCCGCCGCTGTAGAGAGGCAGCTTGAAGGTCAGACCGATATTGGCCTGATTGTCATTGCCACCGCTCTGAATGCTATCCAGCTTGTAATCGGTATTGCTGGTTTGCAGGCCGGCACCCAGATCCAGAGTCGGTTCGTGGCCGGTCTTGGCCAGATCGATCTGCTCCTTGGCGATGTCCTTGGCGATGCGGGCATTGTGCAGTTGCAGGTTCTTGTCCAGCGCCAGCTCCAGCCACTTGTCAGAACCGAAGGCGGTCTTCTGCGGGCTGAAACGCTCGGTATTGAGGATGTCCAGATTGCGGTGATCGACACCGGTCAGCTCGCGCAGGGCTTCGTAGCTGTTGTCCAGGGTGTTCTCGGCATTGATCTCGTCGGCCAGCGCCTGGTCGCGGGAAGCTTCGGCTTCATGAACGTCGGTGATGGCGGTCAGACCCACCTCAAAACGCTGCTGGGTTTGTTCCAGCTGACGCTCCACGGCAACCTTGTTGGCGCGGACAAATTCCAGGGTATCCATCGCCTTGAGCACGTTGAAATAGGCGGTGGCGCTGCGCACCATCAGGTTCTGGACTTCGAGGTTGTAGGCAACATCGGACTGGGTAGCGCCCTTCTCGGTCAGATCCAGATTGACCCAGTTGCTGCGACGATAGATGGATTGATCCAGCGAGATAGAACCGGAGGCTTTGTTGTTGGTCTGGGTATCATTCTTGTTCTGCAGGTAGTTCAGACCGGCACCCAGGTTGATTTGGGGCAAGAGCGCAGCGCGAGATTCGTTGATCTTCTCGAAGGCCTGGTCGCGAACCGCTTTGGATTGCAGCAACTGCGGATCTTTGATCTGTGCTTGCTGGTAGATATCGAGCAGGTTTTCGGCGTGGGCACCGGCACTGACGCCCAGCAACACCATGACGGACAAAAGTGTTCTTTTCATAGATCGTTTTAACCTTATGTAGTAACCCAAAACGGTTGCTGGAGAGGGCAAATATTGTCATCAACCAAGCTTGATTGCAGCTTAATCACTCTACTATAAGCAAAATTTAATGCTAAGAGTCTTCGGTCCGGTAACGGGAACGTCAAGAACCAGCGGCAGTTTTCTCCCCGCGTGCCTAGCCAAATGGTCTGTGGCTGCTAAAATCCACCCCTCATTACCATGGCAACCATGGCACGCCGAGTGAATGAATGTTCATTCATGTTCCTCGGATTTTATGGTCAAACTGGTTCAAGTCAAGCCGACGGGAGTCCCGGATGTCGCAGCAACCCTTGCCACAAGATCGGCACTATGCCGCTGATGATGTGAAAATCATTGAAAAATCAGCTGGATATAACGGCTTCTTCAAGGTGAACGTCTATCGCCTGCAGCACAGGTTATTTGCCGGTGGCTGGAACCAGCCCATCGTCCGCGAGCTGTTCGAGCGGGGTCATGCTGCCGCACTGCTCCCCTACGATCCGGTGCGCGACCAGATAGTGCTGGTGGAACAGTTCCGCATCGGTGCCATGGAGACCTGTTCCACCCCCTGGCTGCTGGAGCTGGTGGCCGGCATCATAGACCCAGGGGAGACCGCCGAGGCGGTGGTGCGCCGCGAAGCGGTGGAAGAGGCCGGGATCGAGGTTGACCGCTGTGAGCACGCCATCAGCTATCTGGTGAGCCCGGGCGGTAGCACCGAGCGGATCGAGGTTTATGTGGGCGAGGTGGATGCCAGCAAGGCGAGCGGTTTGCACGGTCTGGCTGATGAAGGCGAGGATATCCGGGTGCACGTGGTGAGCCGCGAGCAGGCCTATGCCTGGCTCAAAGAGGGGCGCATCGACAACGCCGCCTCGGTCATCGCCCTGCAGTGGCTGGCCCTCAACCATGGCGAGCTGCGTGCCCGCTGGCTGGCGGATCGCTGAGGTGGCGCTGACCTTGCAACAGAGCAGGCGCTATGTGCCTGATCTGATGTCCTTGCAGCGTACCTGCGAGGTCAACTATATGGCGCTGATGAAGCTGCTGCCTCCGGAAGGGGAGGTGGGAGCCGAGCGCCGCTATCGGGTCGGCAATGACCTGCAGTTCCAGCTCACCATTTGTGGTGAGAGCCGCTTCACAACTCAGGTTCTTTTGAGTCAGCACAACCCCGAATTACCCGAATATTTACAGGCTCAAATAGAGATTCGTTTGTATCATGATGTGCGGATGGCGGAAGTGTGTGCAGCGCAACAGATTTCCCGTTTGCAACCACGTTATGATTATCCCAATAAAAAGATGCACCAGCGGGATGAAAAGGAGCAGGTAAATCTGTTTCTGGCCGAGTGGCTAAAATTTTGTCTCAGACATGGTACCAGTCCGATCAATATCTCCAGTTGAACAAATATAAAGAAGCGTGATTTTGGAAACAGAGCTCCCCCAGGCGCAGGACGGCAGTGTGCGCCTGTTGCAAATTACTGATACCCATCTTTTTGCCAGTGCCGAGGGTCGGCTGCTGGCTGTACGCACCGCCGAGAGTCTGGCTGCGGTGCTGGAGCGGGTGCAGGCCAACGACCATCCCTACGAGGTGATTCTGGCGACCGGCGACCTGTCGCAGGATCACAGCCCGGAGTCCTATCAGCGCTTCGCCTCCATGATGGCGCCTCTTGGTCGCCCCATCTACTGGCTGCCCGGCAACCACGATGACAGTCCCCTGATGACCGAGCAGCTCCATGCCGCCGGGATCAGCGAATCCAAGCAGCTGGTGGGTGACCACTGGCAGGTGATCCTGCTCGACACCCAGGTACGTGGCAAACCCCACGGCATGATCGGCGATCACCAGCTGGAAGCGCTCGACCGCGCCCTGCGTCAATATCCGGATCGCCACGCTCTCATCGCCCTGCACCATCAGGCGGTGCCGGTGGGCTGTGCCTGGCTGGATCAGCACAATCTCAAGAATGCCGACGATCTGTTTGCCGTGCTGGCCCGTCATCCGCAGCAGAAGACCATTTTGTTTGGCCACGTCCATCAGGAGTTTGACGAGGTGCACCGCGGCGTGCGGCTGATCGCCAGCCCATCGACCTGCATCCAGTTCAAACCTCTCTCTGATGGCTTCGCGCTGGACGAGTCCGGCCCGGGCTGGCGCTATCTCACCCTCTACCCGGATGGTCGTATCGCCAGCCAGGTGTGGCGTCTGCCGGTGGGGCAGTTTGTGCCCGACCCCAATGCCACCGGTTATTGAGGAGTCGTCATGAAGCCCGTTCTCCTCTACCTGCACGGTTTCAACTCCTCGCCCGGTTCAGCCAAGGCGCAGCAGATGGCTGCCTGGGTGGCAGAGCACAGACCCGATATCGAGGTGGTGATCCCGGCCCAGCCCAACACCCCGGCGGCGGCCTGGGCGGCCATCGAGCAGACCATCGCCAATCTGCAGAGCCGCTATGGCAGTGAATTCAAGCTCGGCGCAGTGGGCAGCTCCCTCGGCGGCTTTATGGCGACCCGGGTCAGCGAACGCTACGGCTGCCGCGCGGCACTGATCAATCCGGCGGTGCGCCCCCACGAGCTGCTCTGCGACTACCTCGGCCCTCAGACCAACCCCTACACAGACGAGCAGTATCAGCTGCTGCCTGAACATATGGACGAGCTGCGGGCGCTGGCGGTACCTGTGACAGCACCCGATCGGCTCTGGGTGCTGCAGCAGCAGGAGGACGAGGTGCTCGACTACCGCAAGGCGTTGGACGAGTACCGCTTCGCCCGTCTCTCGCTGGAGTGCGGCGGCAACCACGCCTTCGTGGCGTTCGAGCGCTACCCCGCCCAAATCATCCGTTTCCTCGGGCTTTAATCATGCAACCGCCGTTGGCCGCCTTTCTGGAACAGGCACTGGCCACGGCGCAATCGGGCCTCACCTACTCCAACGATCCCTTCGATATCGGCCGTTTCGAGGCGCTGCGAGCGGCCACAGTGGCCCTTATCGCCAGCCAGAGCGAGCTGGCGCCGCAAGCCATTAGCGACTGGATTGCCCTCGATAACGGTTATCCCACCCCCAAGCTCGATGTGCGGGCCTTCATTCAAAACGATGCGGGTCACCTCCTGCTGGTTCAGGAGCGCAGCGATGGTTGCTGGACTCTGCCCGGTGGCTGGTGCGATATCGGCGACTCGCCGGCGGATGCCGTGGTACGCGAAGTAGTGGCAGAGACCGGCCTTGCGTGTCGGCCGGTGCAGCTGCTGGCCCTGTTCGACAAGCTAAAACACCCTCATCCGCCCCAGCTGCCTCACGCCCACAAGGCCTTCTTCCTGTGCGAGGTGACCGGCGGTCAGCTGCTGGGTGAGACCGAAGAAACACAAGGCGCAGGTTACTTCCCTATCGACAATTTGCCCCCGCTCTCCCGCCATCGGGTAGTGGCCTCCCAGTTGCGCACCCTCCATGAGCACTTGCTGCAGGGGCGGCGCGATACCCTGTTTGATTGACATCTGAGGAAGTGAACCCGTCTGCAAGGAGGCAGGATGATCAAGCGCATCGGCAATACCCCGATTCAAGAGAAACACAAGGCCAGCTGTCACTGCGGTGCCGTGGTGCTGGAGCTGACCCTGCCGGATGGCGTGGTGGATCCGCGCCGCTGCGACTGCTCGCTTTGCCGACGCCGGGGGGCCATCGTCGCCTCGGTGCCGCTGTCCGGCATTCGCATTCTGCAAGGGGAGGAGGTGCTGCGCTGCTACCAGTTCAATACCCGCACCGCCAAACACTACTTCTGCAGTATCTGCGGCATCTATACCCACCATCAGCGCCGCTCCAATCCCGCCGAGTATGGCTACAACCTCGCCTGCCTCGAGGGGGTCAACCCGTTCGAGCTGGAGGAGGTGCCGACGCGCGATGGTGTGCATCACCCAGCGGATCGACAGGTCTGAACAAAAGGGGCTCATATGTTCCTGTTGCGCCCTGCGGGGCAGTGTTAATCTTTAGCGGCCTGTTCACTTTGCCTCGCCCGGGGCAGGGGATGGCCTGACTCTTCTGAACTTCACTGCCAACAGGGAGCACGTTTGTGACAACTCCTTCTGCGCTGCCAGATCTGGTACTGGGCGCCTCTCTCTACTTTCCGCCGCTGTTCAAGGCGGTGCTGCTCGGCCTGCTCTGCTGGCTGCCGGTGCACCATCTGCTGCGTGACTGGCTCTATGGCGGGGATGTCTGGCACCCCTTGCTGATGGATCTCTCCCTCTTTATCCTCGCCGTCAGCGGCGCTCTATGGATGCTGTTACATGGCTAAATCACCTCTCGCGACCCTCAAATACTTCTCCACCCTGCTGGTCTGCGCGTTGGCGCTGGCGGCGGGCTGGTGGCTGTGGAACTACTACATGCAGGGGCCCTGGACCCGGGATGGCAAGGTCCGCGCCGAGCTGGTCAGCATCACCCCCGAGGTGTCGGGCAAGATCATCAAGATAGCGGTGAAGGACAACCAGCTGGTGAAGGCGGGGGAGGAGATCTTTACCCTGGATCCCGAGCCCTACCGGATTGCCCTCGATAATGCCCGGGCGGCGCTGGCCAAGGCGAAATCGGATCTCGACAAGGCCGAGCACGAGGCGAACCGGCGCAGCGGCCTGTCGCGCAGCGTCATCTCCGCCGAGACGATGGACGAGGCGCGCCTCAATGCCCAGGCGATGCAGGCGGCCTATCAGGTGGCGCAGGCCAATCTGGAGAAGGCGGAGTGGTCGCTGGCCAAGACCCGGGTGCATGCCGCGAGCGATGGCTACATCACCAACCTGCAGACCCGGGTCGGCAACTATGCCAGCGCCGGCGTGCCACTGGTGGCGCTGGTGGATACTCACTCCTTCTATGTGCAGGGTTACTTTGAAGAGACCAAGCTTGGCCACATAGCGCCGGGCAAACCGGCCGAGGTGGTCCTCTACAGCGGTGAGCAGCGGTTGCGCGGCGAGGTGGAGAGCATAGGGCGCGCCATCCACGATCAGAGTGTCGATGGCGGCAACGGCCTGCTGATCGACGTCAAACCCAACGTGCCCTGGGTGCGGCTGGCCCAGCGGGTGCCGGTGCGGATCAAGCTGCTGGATGTGCCGGCGGACGTGACGCTGATCGCCGGTACCACCTGCACCATCACCATTGGCGAGTAGGGTGAGCGAGTCGTTCTGGCTGCGCACCCCTTGGGGGAAGGCGACAGGGGGGCAGTGGCGCTATGCCCTGCGCAATGCGCTGGCCATGTGCCTGTCGCTCTGGCTGGCCTTCGTGCTGCAGCTCGACTCCCCCTACTGGGCGATGAGCTCGGCTGCGGTGGTGAGTTTTCCCACCGTGGGCGGGGTGATCAGCAAGAGTCTGGGGCGGGTGGTTGGCAGCCTGATGGGGGCGATGGCGGCGGTGGTGATCACCGGTCTTGGCATGAGCGATCCCTGGCTGTTCAGCTTCCTCATCGCCCTCTGGCTGG
>NZ_CAWNWX010000077.1:46403-64894 GCF_963878195.1 Aeromonas sp. HMWF016 | reverse complement strand
CCATCATCGCCTTCTCCTGCGTCAATGTGGCGGATCCCCACCATATCTTCGATATTGCCCAGGCGCGGGTGAGCGAGGTGATCATCGGCATCCTCTGCGGTGGCCTGATGATGATGATCCTGCCCAGCACCTCGGACAGCGAAACCCTGCTGGAGTCCCTGCGCAAGAGCCAGACCCGCCTGCTGGAGCATGCCCAGCTGCTCTGGCTGGGGGAGATGACGCCCGAGGTTCGCAGCTCCCACGAGGGGCTGATCGGCCAGATCCTCACCATGAACGTGCTGCGCATTCAGGCGGTCTGGAGCCATCACCGGCTGCGGCGCCAGAACCGGCTGCTCAACTTCCTGCTCCATCGCCAGCTGCGGCTCATCAGCCTTATCTCCAGCCAGCGCCGCATGCTGCACAACTGGCCGGAACAACCGGAGGGCATTCAGGCGCTGCTCGCCACCCTGCTGACCGAGCTTGGCAAGCCGGAGTGCGACAAGTATCGGATTGCGAGGTTGCTGGCTCCCCTGATGCCGACCAGCGAGCATGATTATCGGCTGCGCACCTTTTTGCTGCGGCTGCGCCACTTTTGCTGGAGCTATCTGGAGTGCCAGCGCTGGCTCGACCGGTTGACCCGCTACGACGATCAGGAGTGGCCGGCGCCGCCCAGTCACACTTCCCTCACCAGCCATACCGACACGCTGGAGGCGGCCTACAACGGCGGGCGTACCTTCCTCTGCGTGCTGCTCGGTTGCACCTTCTGGATCAACAGTCAGTGGGATGCGGGCAGTTCGGCGCTCACCATGCTCTCCATCTGTTGCGTGCTCTACTCGGCGACCCCGGCACCGGCCCAGGGGGCCAACACCATGCTCAGGGCGATCCTGTTGCTGAGCCTCATCTGCTTTGCGGTCAAGTTTGGCCTGATGATCCGCATCGACGACTTCTGGGTCTTCTGCATCTTGCTCTTTCCGGCGCTGCTTACCATGCAGCTCTGCAAACAGCAGCAAGTGCGTCAGGCTGGCCTCTGGGGCCAGATGATTGTGCTGCTCGGCTCGTTTCTCGCCATCACCAATCCGCCCAGCTACGACTATCAGCAGTTCATCAACAGCAGCCTCGCCCAGATGCTAGGGGTGATGAGCGCCGCGCTGGCGTTCCAACTGCTGCGCCCCAGTTCGGATCGGCGCAAGAGCCGCCGCATAATCCGCTCCCTGCGCCGCCATTTCATGGATCAGCTGGAGCCGGCCCCGCGCCAGAGCGAGAGCCAGTTCGAGTCGCTGATCTACCACTGCATCAGCCAGCTGGGTCAGAGTCAGGATCAGACCGCCCGCATGTGGGTATTGCGCTGGGGCGTGGTGCTGCTCAACTGCAGCCATATCGTCTGGCAGCTGCGCCAGTGGCGCGGTGACGAGCACCCCCTCTATCTGGTGCGCGACAACTGCATCCGTTGCCTGAAGGGGATCCTCACCGAGCAGGGGGTGCAGCACGCCTCTCTCGGCCGCACGCTGGCCGAGCTGCAGCGGATCAGTCAGGGGCTGGCCAACCATGGTGATGGCGCGGCGCGAGAGCTGGCAGGCATGGTGTGGCGGCTGCAAAGCTCGCTCTCCCAGCTGCAACAGGCGCTGCCGGGCCCCGCCGAGGGGAGCTGAAATAGCCTCCGGAGGGAGACAATCCCCTCCGGATCACCCTTTCCCGCAGCCAAGTTTGTCCAATACCCTCCCAACGAGTAAGATTCTCCCCAAACGTCAATTCGCAAGGCCCTCCATGTCTACTCAATACAATGCGGATGCCATTGAGGTCCTCAATGGCCTTGAACCGGTGCGTCGCCGCCCCGGCATGTATACCGACACCACCCGGCCCAACCACCTCGGCCAGGAGGTCATCGACAACAGCGTCGATGAAGCGCTGGCAGGTCACGCCCGCAATCTGGAGGTGATCCTGCATGAAGACCAGTCCCTCGAAGTGATCGACGACGGCCGCGGCATGCCGGTCGACATCCACCCGGAAGAGGGTGTCAGCGGGGTGGAGCTTATCCTCTGCAAGCTGCACGCGGGCGGCAAATTCTCCAACAAGAACTACCAGTTCTCCGGCGGTTTGCACGGGGTGGGTATTTCGGTAGTAAACGCCCTCTCCGATCGGGTTGAGGTGACGGTACGTCGCGACGGTCAGGTCTACGACATCGCCTTCGAGCGTGGCGAGAAGGTGCAGGAGCTGACCATCACCGGCACCTGCGGGCGTCGCAACACCGGTACCCGGGTGCGCTTCTGGCCGCAGGCGAGCTACTTCGACTCGCCCCGCTTCTCGGTCACCAAGCTGGAACACCTGCTGAAAGCGAAAGCGGTACTCTGCCCTGGCCTCACCATCAAGTTCCTCGACAAGAACACCGGCATCAAGCTGGAGTGGTGCTACGAAGATGGCCTCAAGGATTATCTGATCGACGCGGTCAAGCAGTTCACCTGCCTGCCGGAGCAGCCCTTTATCGGCTCGTTCAGCTCCGAGCAGTCGGCGGTGGACTGGGCGCTCTGCTGGCTGCCAGAAGGGGGCGAATGCCTCGCCGAATCCTATGTAAACCTGATCCCCACCGCCCAGGGCGGTACTCACGTCAACGGTCTGCGTCAGGGCCTGCTCGACGCCATGCGCGAGTTCTGCGAGTTCCGCAACCTGCTGCCGCGCGGGGTCAAGCTGACTCCGGAAGATATCTGGGATCGCTGCGCCTACATCCTCTCCATCAAGATGCAGGACCCGCAGTTTGCCGGTCAGACCAAGGAGCGCCTCTCCTCCCGCCAGAGCTCGGCGTTCGTCTCCGGCGTGGTGAAGGACGCCTTCAGCCTTTACTTGAACAGCAACACAGAGCTGGCGGAGCAGATCGCCGAGCTCTGCATCTCCAGCGCCCAGCGCCGGATGCGCGCCGCCAAGACGGTGGTGCGCAAGAAGATAACGCAAGGCCCGGCGCTGCCCGGCAAGCTGACCGACTGCAACTGCGCCGACCCCATGCAGGGCGAGTTGTTCCTGGTGGAGGGTGACTCCGCGGGCGGCAGTGCCAAGCAGGCGCGGGATCGCGAGTTTCAGGCCATCATGCCGCTGCGCGGCAAGATCCTGAACACCTGGGAGGTGGAGGCCGGTCAGGTGCTCGCCTCGCAAGAAGTGCACGACATCTCGGTCGCCATCGGGCTCGATCCCGACTCCAACGACCTCAGTGGCCTGCGCTATGGCAAGGTGTGCATCCTCGCGGATGCGGACTCGGACGGTCTGCACATCGCCACCCTGCTCTGCGCCCTCTTTGTGAAGCACTTCCGCACGCTGGTGGAGAAGGGCCATGTCTATGTCGCCATGCCGCCCCTCTACCGGATCGATATCGGTAAAGAGGTCTACTACGCCCTCGATGAGGACGAGAAGAACGGCGTGCTGCAGCGGGTCGAAGCCGAGAAGAAGAAGGGCAAGGTGATGGTGACCCGATTCAAGGGTTTGGGTGAGATGAACCCGAAACAGCTGCGGGAAACCACCATGGATCCCAACACTCGCCGTCTGGTGCAGCTCACCATGGAGCCGGCAGGAGAGAGTGAAGGGGATGCGGCTGACGAGACCCTGCAGCTGATGGACATGCTGCTGGCCAAGAAGCGGGCGGGTGATCGCCGCGAATGGCTTGAAGAGAAGGGCAACCTCGCCATCATCTAAGCCGTCGGCCGGCCCTGTCGGGGCCGGCAAGCATTTAGCCGGAGTCGCCCTGTGGCGGCTCCCGAACCGAAAGAGAAAATCACATGAGTGATGCTATCGAGCTCAGTCTGGACGGGGTAGAGCGCCAGCCAATGCGCACCTTTACCGAACAGGCTTACTTGAACTACTCCATGTACGTCATCATGGATCGGGCCTTGCCGCATATCGGCGATGGCCTCAAACCGGTGCAGCGGCGCATCATCTACGCCATGAGCGAGCTGGGTCTGTCGGCGCTGTCCAAGCACAAGAAGTCCGCCCGTACCGTGGGTGACGTGCTGGGTAAGTACCACCCCCACGGCGACAGCGCCTGTTACGAAGCCATGGTGCTGATGGCCCAGCCCTTCTCCTACCGCTACCCGCTGGTGGATGGTCAGGGCAACTGGGGTGCGCCGGACGATCCCAAATCCTTCGCGGCCATGCGTTATACCGAGGCGCGTTTGTCCCGCTTCTCCGAGCTGCTGCTCTCCGAGCTGGGTCAGGGCACGGTGGAGTGGACGCCGAACTTCGACGGCACTATGAAAGAACCCGTGGTGCTGCCTGCCCGCCTGCCGCACATCCTGCTTAACGGGGTGACCGGTATTGCGGTGGGGATGGCGACCGACATCCCGCCCCACAACGCGCGGGAAGTGGCTTACGCCTGTGCCGAGCTGCTCGACAACCCCAATGCGGGGCTGGATGTGTTGATGCAGCACATTCAGGGGCCGGACTACCCGACCAACGCCGAGATCATCACCCCGCGCGAAGATATCCGCAAAATCTACGAGACCGGCAAGGGCTCCATCAAGCAGCGGGCGGTTTGGAGCGAGGAGGATGGCGACATCGTCATCACAGCGCTGCCTCATCAGGCCTCCGGCGCCAAGATCATGGAGCAGATCGCCGCCCAGATGGTGGCGAAAAAGCTGCCGATGGTGACCGATCTGCGCGATGAATCTGACCACGAGAACCCGACCCGTCTGGTGATCGTACCGCGCTCCAACCGGGTGGATGTAGAGGGGCTGATGGCCCACCTGTTCGCCACCACGGATCTGGAGAAGAACTACCGGGTCAACCTCAACATCCTCGGCCTCGACAACCGGCCGCAGGTGAAGTGCCTCAAGACCATCCTCAGCGAGTGGATCCAGTTCCGCCGCGAGACGGTGCGTCGCCGCCTGCAGTTCCGCCTCGACAAGGTGCTGGCTCGCCTGCACATCCTCGAAGGCTTGCTGATCGCCTACCTCAACATCGACGAGGTGATCGAGATCATCCGCACCGAGGATGAGCCGGGCAAGGTGATGGTGGAGCGCTTCAACATTACCGAGACCCAGGCCGAAGCGATCCTCGAGCTGAAACTGCGCCATCTGGCCAAGCTCGAAGAGTTCAAGCTGCGCGCCGAACAGAACGAACTGGCCGAAGAGCGCGACAAGCTGGAGCTGATCCTGGGCTCCGAGCGCCGTCTCAACACCCTGCTCAAGAAAGAGCTGCTGGCCGATGCCGAGAAGTACGGCGACGATCGCCGCACTCCGTTGGTGGAGCGTGCCACTGCCGTGGCGCTGACCGAGAAAGAGCTGGTGCCGAGCGAACCGGTCACTGTCATCCTCTCCGACAAGGGGTGGGTGCGCGCGGCCAAGGGCCACGATGTGGACGTGGCGGGGCTCTCCTACAAGGCGGGGGACAGCTATCTGGCCCACGCCTGTGGCCGCAGCAACCAGCAGGCGGTGTTCCTCTCCACGCTGGGGAGAACCTACGCCCTCGAATCTCACACCTTGCCATCTGCGCGCAGTCAGGGCGAACCGCTCACCGGCCGCTTTGCGCTGGGGGCAGGGGAAGAGGTGCGCCATCTGGTGATGGGCAACGAGGGTGAGCCCTACCTCATCTGCTCCGATGCCGGTTACGGCTTTGTCTGCACCTATGACGACCTTATCGGCAAGAACAAGAACGGCAAGGCGCTGCTCACCGTGCCGGAAGGGGGTCAGGTGATGGCACCCCAGAAGATTGGCTCGCCAGAGACCGATCTCTGCATGGCCATCTCCAACGAGGGGCGCATGCTGCTGTTCCCGCTCAACACCCTGCCGGTACTCGGCAAGGGCAAGGGCAACAAGCTGATCAGCATCCCTTCGGCGCGGGTCAAGGCGCGGGAAGAGTTTATGGTGATGGCTGCCATTATCCCGCAGGGGCAATATGTCACCCTGTTTGCCGGCAAGCGCAAGCTGACCCTCAAACCCTCTGATCTCGACTACTACCGCGGCGAGCGCGGCCGCCGTGGCGCCAAGCTGCCCCGCGGTTTGCAGCGGGTCGATCGTATCGAAATTGAACCCGCCGCCGGTGCCGAACCCGCCGCCGGGGAAAATCAGGAAGGGTAATTAATAAAGAAGGGCGCGAAAGCGCCCTTTTATTTTGGAAGGAACAATGGATATATTATGTTTTTTTGCTAATGCAGTTTTTATTGGTGATGAGATTACTTATTTTGATGATGGTGGCTGGTCTAAAAACAAAATAACATTTCATGCTTTTGGTTATGATGTTGAATGGACTCAAAAAAATGGTTTCAATAAGTCATTTATAAATGACCGACGTTATGAATTTATAGAGACATCGAGTGCTTTAGTTAAAGGGGTAGAGGATATAGCACATTTTGAAGCTAGTATGGTCAAGCTATCTTATATGTTGTCGTTTGCACTAAACTCTCAGGTGGTATTTTACTCATATATAGAAAATACAAATAATCAACCATCATATGGCAAACAGCTCTCAGTTATGGGTGTATATTCAGGTGCATCACCACTATTAAGTGCTACCAATGGATTGTTGATCAAAAGATTCATTGAAAGCTGTTGGGTTCGATTTGATGAACTCTATCATACAAGGAGGTTAAATGTTGTTATTGACTATTTTACAACCGCTGACGCTAAGCAATTGCAAGTAGAGATAAAGTTGTCACTATTTTACACGTTGCTTGAATGCTTAAAATCCACATATGCGAAAGCTAATGGATACCAATTTAAAGATGGTTGGTTTTATTATAGGGGTAGTGATTGTAAAATTAAAGATAGCTCTTTATTAATTAAAAGAATGCTCTCTGATACTGGCATGGAACTGCCTTGTGGAATTCTGAGTGAACGTAATAGCCTAATACATGAAGGTATATCATTAGCAAATGGAGAGAGTGTTTTTACTTTGTATTCACAAGGGCGGGACTTGATTGGTGAGTATATTTTAAGGATTCTTGGATTTTCAGGTGAATATTGTTTGTATAATGGATGAGGAATGGAGACGAAAGAAATATAACTCTTATTATTCTGATTACGCTTAGCTGCGCGAGCCTACTTGATTCAATGCTCTGCCGTATGTCGATTACTGCTGTGATAGCTTGCCCCCTCTCATCCCCAACCCTTCTCCCGCAAGGGGAGAAGGGAGCGCCGGAATCACCGCTGGGTGATGGCATGACCACTAGGGCCAAAGGTTGGTATTGATTTGTTCCCTCTCCTTTTGGGAGAGGGCTAGGGTGAGGGGCCGTAGATCCGACTAGCGCAGCGTAATCAGATGTTCACGAATGCTAAAAACTGGAAGGCACCTTTTGATATTTTGAAAAGTTAGCCTGACCTGTTGAGGTTTTACCGATTTTAGCTACTGATAGCCCATAATATTTTGTCGTACGAACTCAATAAATACACGCGTTTTAGCAGGAAGATATTGGCGATTCGCATAAACAGCAAACAACTGCAATGGGGCGGCGGGTAGCTCAAGTTCAATTTCAACCAAGCTGCCATCATCAATAAAATCCTGGCAAGATACCTTGGCAAGAATGGCAAAACCTACTCCGGCTATTGCTGCTTTTAACGCCAGTTCGCCACTATTGACCCGGTAGTGTTCATTCACCTGGATGGTGGAAAATTCACTGCTCGTGCGAGTAAATTGCCAAGGCATCCCTTTCAGTGCGCTCACCGTAGTTATGCAGGGGAGAGTTTTGAGTTGTGATGTGTGGTTGGGAAGCCCCCACTTCTGGATCAATGAAGGGGAGCCAACAACAGTACAGGGAATGGTGGTCAAATGGCTGGCTATGTAATCGCAATCATCCATCTTGCCTCTGTGAATGATGATTGCCATGTCCAAATCCTCTCTTAATGATTCAAGTCCGGAGAGATTGGTAATGCAGCTGATCGTTATTTCAGGATGTTGACAGGCAAAGTCGGCAATGGCAGTACCGAGCAGTTTTGGCCCAGCCTCATTTGGGATGCAGATGCGTAATGGCCCTTTCAGCTGAATCTGCTGTGATGTCAATTCAGCCTCGGTTTGCTCCAGTGATTCCAGCAGTGGTTTTACTCGGGTATAGAGCAGTTGCCCTGATTGTGTGAGCTTCATATGGCGGGTTGAGCGTTCAATCAGTTTAAGGTTCAAGGCTTCTTCCAATTGAGAAATACTGCGGCTCACATTTGAGGTGGGGATTTGAAGGGTTTTAGATGCCCCGACAAAACTGTTGTTTTCAACCACTGCAATGAAAATTTTCAGCGCGTTCAATTCCATGCCGGTACGCATTGATTATCCCTAATCTGATAACAATTCATGCCATTTTAACGAATAAAATTAAAATGTGATAGTGGGTATACTTTTTATCTCTAAAGATTGAGAGTAAACACTATGATGCTAGATAAAAATAATGTGGCTAAAAAAACTCACAATAATAGTTCGGTTATGGATTTTAACGTTGTTTGGTTGGCCGCATTGATTCAATTGGTCAGTGCTCTTGATTTCATGATGATTATGCCTCTCGGGCCTGATTTATCTCGCGCACTAAATATAAGTCCAGCCTACATAGGATATTTAGGTGGCGGATATGCACTGGCCGCCGCGCTATCATCGTTGCTATGTGCCAGATATCTCGACCGATTTGATAGAAAGCATGTTGCGCTGATCACATTGTTTGGTATCACGCTATCCACTTGGGCCTGCGCATTGGCATGGGATATGGAAAGTTTATTATTTACCCGCTTGCTGGCCGGTATGTTTGCCGGTCCGGCAACATCTATTGCTCTGGCGATCGTTGTGGATGCCACACCAATAGATCAACGTGGTCGAGCGATGGCCATCGTGATGGGGGCATTTTCTTTGTCAGCGATTGCCGGTGTACCGTTGGGATTGGAGCTGGCAATGTTGAAAGGATGGAGTGCACCTTTTTATGTTGTCGGTGGCTTGGGAGTGTCTGTCTGTATCGCGGCTTATATAAGACTGCCCGCTATGACAGCCCACTTGGGACTGAATCAGAAAGCATTTTCATCAATGGAAATGTTGAAGCGACCTGTGGCATGGAATGCGTTTATGGCAATTGGGTTGGCAATTTTCAGCACCTTTCTTATGGTTCCAAATATTGCTGCTTATTTTCAATTTAACCTTGATGTACCTCGTGGTGACATGAGTTATTACTATGTCATGGGGGGTATATTTACCCTGATTGCAATGCAGCTTGGAGGATTTTTTATTGACCGTTTTGGCGCAATGAGAGTGACTGTTTTGATGGGAATATTGACTATTGTCATTGTTTGGGATGGCTTCTTGCGTGCCCCTTGGTTGCCGACCATAGTGATTTTCACGTTATTCATGGCTGTTACATCAACACGAACGATCACTGTCGCTGCTGTTAATAGTCAAGTTGCAGCACCTTGGGAAAGAGCGGGGTTCATGTCATTACAAAATGTTTTTCAACATATATTCAGTGGTTCGGCTGCCGTAGTGTCTTCGATGATTCTAACGAATGTCGATGACCACCTTGGCAACATGACTACATTGGCTTGGTTGACTATTGGACTGACTGTTATTCAACCAGTATTTCTTTATCAGTTGCTCAAGCGTTTATGTTTGGTTGCCAAATAACAGAATGATTGATGATTCCTTCTTTTACCCTCCCTCATCTCCGACCCTTCTTTCCTTATCTATGGCAAAGAGTGGGAGAAAGGAGCCCGGATTGCAGCAATTTTGGAATGCGTGACAGCTACGACTACAGGTTGGCAGGCGCAGATCCCCTCTCCTCTTGGGAGAGGGTCAGGGTGAGGGGAGGTAACCGTAGGGTGCAATGAAATTGCACCGTTATTGAATCCGCGAGGTTGCCGCTGCAATGAGCCGGGTTTGTTGCGCCTTTGGGCAATATAAGGCGGCAATAAAAGGTGGCGGACTGGCCGCCACCTTTTAACGCAGGCTCAGTAGCTCATAGATGACGGGATTATCGGCGCACTGTCCCGCGCCGCACTCCAGCACGGTCGAGATCAGGTTTGCCGCAATCAGCAAGACAAACAGCAGGGAGGCCATGCGCCCCCAGCGCGTCAGATCCAGCTTGGGCAGCGTAATGGCGAGCCCGTCCCGCACCATCAATATCAGGGCGACGGCCAGGATGATCAGCAGGGCGCTGACCAGCGACCAGCTATAAAAGTGCAGCCCGAGAAAGGTGGAACCATAGCCGGGATCGCCGGGCAGAATATGCAGCAGCACCTGTCTGGCGCCGATCATGGCGGTGGTCAGGGCGCCGACAATCACGATGCCGTAGTGGGCCCCTTTTGCGCCAAATTGCAGGTTGAACATAAAGCCGAAACCGGCGACGACCAGGCCGACCCGCTGCAATAAACACAAGGGGCAGGGGAGTTCGGCAAGATAGAGCTGGTAATAGAAGGCGACGAGCAGGGTCAGGCAGATGCCCGCCAGCCCCAGCGTGTCGAGCAGCTGGGGCAGGTCACTCTTCGCGGCGGTGGCAGAGGTCGAAAGGCTCATGGCGGGCTCCTAGAACGAGAGGGTGAGCGGGTCGGTCACATGGTGCATAAAGGAGAGCAGGGTCACCACCAGCAACACAGCCCAGAGCAGATAGGAGGCGCCGCGCTTGTTCAGCAAGATGCTGATCCCCGTTATCAGCGCCAGCAGGAAGGGCAAAAACATATACATCTCATCTCTCCTTATTCATGGTGAGCCGGGCTCACAAGGCTTTGAGTATATGGCGGGTGGCATAGGGCGACCCGGCAAACAGCCGTCGCTATATGGCTCCGACTTCAATCATCGTACCCCTGTCGGCGGGAAATACCTACTGGGTGGTCAGGGCTGTGCAGATTTCCCTTACACCCCGATCTGCGCGATTGTTTCATCAGTGCGACAGTAAAAAAATAGATTGGTTGCTTTGGTGCAAAAATAACCATCGGCGTTGCACCAGCAGCCTGAAACGAACCAGCCATCCCACCAAAAGCAGAGGCCCCGCAATCCATGATGGCGGGGCCTCTGGTCTTGTCTGCGGCTCACGCCGCCAAGTGGTTCAAACCTATCAGACGGGGATAGCTGTCGCCGCCGGAGGCGGGGTGATTTTCGAGGCGATCAGCAGGCGCAGACGGGGCACCAGCAACAGCAGGACGATCCCGCCCGCCATCGATCCCCAGCCCAGCATGTTGAACACCGAGCTGTAGCACGGGTTGGTGGCCACCGGAGAGCTGCCGATATTCTGCGGCATGGCGCTGGAGTTAAGGGGTCAAATCCACCTACTTGCTCAACAAATAGCCTCGATGTTGACCCGCTTGCGTGGATTTGATGGATAGTATCATGGCAATAATGGGGCATGACTTGGTCTGCACTGTGCTATCGCTAGCTAACAAGGAAGGGGTTAGATGGTAAATATTGGGATGCATTTTGAAATTCCGGTGACGGATATGCAGCGGGCAATCGCCTTTTATTCTGCTGTTTTTGATATCGAGTTCGAGCGTGCCGAGATCGATGGCAATGAGATGGCGCTATTCCCGCTTATTGATGGTGCTGAGGGCTGTTCCGGTGCCTTGGCCAGAGGGGAGAGTTATGTTCCAAGTCTGGATGGCACGCGTATCTATCTGACCGTGAACAATATTGATCGTGTTATGGCGGATGCTCTATCGGCGGGCGCCAAGTTACTTTACCCCGTGACCCTGGTGGGGGAAGCCATCAAGGTGGCCGAGTTTCAGGACTCTGAAGGTAACCGGATTGCCTTGTTGGATAAGGCGATTTGCGCTGATTAGCGAAGTCTAAACAGGCGTTTTCCGATCCATGTTGCCAAAAGCAGAGGCCCCGCAATCCATGATTGCGGGGCCTCTGGTCTTGTCTGCGGCTCATGCCGCTTGCTGGTGCAAGCCGATCAGACGGGAATGGCTGTCGCCGCCGGTTGCGGGGCAATTTTCGAGGCGATCAGCAGGCGCAGACGGGGCACCAGCAACAGCAGGACGATACCGCCCGCCATCGAGCCCCAGCCCAGCATATTGAACACCGAGCTGTAGCCCGGGTTGGTGGCTACCGGAGAGCTGCCGATATTCTGCGGCATGGCGCTGGAGACATAGCCCGCCAGCACCGAGGCAACGCCGGTCACCATCATCCAGCAGCCCATCAGCAGACCCTGCAGGCTGGCGGGGGCCAGCTTGCCGATCATGGCGTAACCGATGGGGGAGATCAGCAGCTCGCCAAAGCTCTGCAGCACATAGCTGATGGCGATCCACTTGAAGGCGACCAGCCCGTCGGCCCCCGCCAGATGGATACCGAGCGGTAGCACCAGCATGCCGAGCCCCATGCAGAACAGGGAGGCGGCAAACTGGGAGGGGATATCGATATTCCAACCCTGCTCGCGCAGTCGCTTGAACAGCAGTGCCATCAGGGGGCCACCGATGACGATGACGAGGGTGTTGATGTTCTGGATCCACTGGGGGGCGACCCGCAGCCCGAACACGTTGAGGTTGATGTTGTGCTCGGAGAAGAGCATCAGCCCCATGGGAGCCAGCTGGTAGAGCGACCAGAAGATGAGGGAGCCGAGGGCAAGGATCAGGTAGGCCACCATGCGGCTTCGCTCGGCGGCGTCCGGGTGGCGGGCGGTCATCACGCAGAGCAGCACCAGCACCACAGCCCCCAGGATCAGCACGAAGCTGCCGCTGAAACTGGCGTGGGTCAGCAGCAGACGCAGCGCCGGCACTAACATGGCCAGAATGGCGATCCCGGCCAGCATGCGGCGGTAGAAGCCGCTCCCTTTGACATGGCGCAGCGGGGTGCTGATATCCGCCAGAATCGACCAGCAGGCGAAGGTGGCGATGATGGCGATGATGTTGCCCAGCGTCGCAAACAGGAACAGGGTGCGGTAATCCTCGGTGAGCTGGAAGTAGCCCGCCACCGTGAAGCCGATAAAGAAGCCCAGATTCATCCCGGCGTAGTTCCACAGGAAGGCGCTCTCGCGGCGGTGGTCATCCGGGGCGAAGCGCTGGGTCAGCATCATGTTGAGGCAGGTGACGTTGAGGCCGCTGCCGGTGAGGAACATGGCGAGCCCCCAGTAGAGGCCGGTGATCCCCATCTCGGCGATGAAGTAGCAGCCAATCACCTGCAGCACCATCCCCATCACGAACAGGTTGCGGTTGCTGAGGTAGCGCCCGCCTAGATAGCCGCCAAACAGGTGCAGGCCATAGTTGAAGGCCCCGAAGACCCCCATCATGGCGTTGGCCTGGGATTCGCTGAAGCCGAGCCGCTTGGTGGCGTAGAGCACCAGCGTGGAGTAGAGCACGGCAAACCCCAGGGTCGAGAAGGTCTGGATAAAGAACAGCGCCCCGGAGCCGGGGGGAATGGTGGGGTGTTGATTCGAAGCGCTCACGGTCTGTCTCCTGTGAGAGAAGAAAGTCATAACTCGTCCTGAGAGCGTACCGGTCTGCTGCCGGCTAGCCTTGTGCGCTTCCATGCTGGTCTGAAGGCCGGTCTGTCATTTAGCGGTCAAGCGGTGCAAATAGCCATACCTGAAATTTAATCTGGCGAGATTAATTGTCTTTTATTGATCTATTCCGGTTTTTTATGCGGTTTTGGCTGCTGAAACGCTGGCGCTGGCGGGGCGGCAATCAGATTGAGTGGGGTTGAATGGAGCCCGCTTTGGCCTTGGCTGATCTGATAGTGGGATCGCCATCCCGCTTTTGGCTGCTCTCGCGCCATCGCTGCCAACATGTTGAGTGGCAGCTTATTTATTCAGTTTCATTCTTTGAGTGAATAAATATCCGGGATTGGCGTATGGCCCCGCGCAGTGACAAGAGCCACAGAGGGCAATGAACAGAGTGAGTTGCACCACTGATCTGTTCCCCAGATTGCCGGTGCAATGCGTTGCGCTTGGTGTACCCCACGTGTTGCTCGGCAGCCCGAGGGAGGCTTGCGCTTGTCCCCTCTCCCTTTGGGAGAGGGTTAGGGTGAGGGGAACATCCCGGATATAACAACGCCCGGCTGGCCGGGCGTTGGGTCATCCCACATTGGGGGCAACAAAAGAGGCGGCGAAGTGCGCCCTAGAAGTTGTGGTAGAGCGGCCAGCCGAGCAGCGGGTGCTTGAGACCGGCGCGCATCTCGATGTTGTCGAGCTTCTCCGGCGAGGCGTTCTCTTTTTGCAGCAGCTGGTACTGGCGCACAAAGCCGAGGGTGTGCAGCAGATTGGGCACAAAGCCCGGGCTCAGCTCCTGCCGCAGTGTGGCGGCCATGTCGGCGGGCAGCGCGCTCAGCATCAGGGCGAGTTGGGCGGCGAGATAGTCGGTGTCGTACCAGCCCTCGTCGAGCTCAATCTCCCGCGCCAGTTTTCGCTTGAGATCCTGCTTCACCTTGAGCGGGGCGGCGCCACTGCCCTTGCCGCAGAGGATGCGGTAGAGCAGCGCTTCGGCCAGCTTGTCCTCCATGGTGGGGTGGTCGCTCTCGCAGGCGAAGAAGTGCTGGTCGATGAGCTCCATCAGGCGGCTCTTGTTGTGCTCGGTTAGCGCCTTCTCGTACTCCTGCCACCCTTGCCACTCCTCCACATCGGGCGGGCTCGAGATCTTGTCCAGCAGGCGGGCATCCACGTCACCGTAGAGGCTGTTGCCAGCCTGCTTGGGGCTGACGGTGATAAGCATCGACCAGCCCTTCTGGAACGGCTTGATGGGGCCTTCCGGCGCCTGCAGCAGCGCCAGCGCCTTGGCCGGATCTCGCGCCGAGAGTTCCTGCAGGCCGAGGCTCACCACGCCGATAACGTCGTGGGCGGCCTGTTCCAGCAGGTGCATCTTGTACTTGTTGTAGTACTTGTCGGCGAACTTGAGGCTCATCAGCACCGCCTTGCCCTTGATGGCGGCCAGCTGTTGCTCGCTCAAACGTTCATTGTCGCGGCCAAAGCGCAGCACCTGGGTCAGAAAGGGGCCCTGGTTGGCATCGCGAATGACTAACTGCATGAATGGGCTCCTTAATCCAGAAAGCTGAACATGTCGTCGACGTCGCCGTACTCGTCTTCCTCGACCTTGTTCTTCTCTTTGGCCTGCATCACCAGCTCGGCGGCAAACTTGTTGATAATGCCGTCCCAGGTGGAGTGCTCGTTGCGCAGCAGCGCCTTGATGGCTTTCTCCACCTCGGGCGCCAGCTCGCGGATCAGCATCAAGAGGCTGCGCGGGTCATCCAGCGCGTAGTCGTGGACATCCTCGCTCTGCTGGCGCTCGCTGTAGCGCAGGGACTCTTCGAGATCTTCCTCTTCTGCGTGCAGCACGTCGCGATACCCTTCGTCCTCTTCATAGCGATCGCCGCGATAGAACTCGATAAAGGGGATGGCGAGGTAGAAGAGACCGGCCGGATCTTCGGCCACGCACTCGAGGATCTCGCGCTGCTTGGCTTCGCTATCCTGGGTGCGGATCAGGTAGTTGAGGAAGTCGAAGGTGTGCTGTTGCAGTTCGTCGGCGTTGTTCTTGATCGCCTCCTCCCAGTAGAGCGGCTGCTGGCAGACGATGTCGCGGATCCGCTCCGGGGTCATTAGCTCGGAGATGATGGAGGGGAAGGAGATATCGTGCTGGCCGTTAATCTGGGTCAGGGTAACGATATCAATGTTTTCAATCACTTCTGCCAGCTGGTCGTCAGACATGGTCTTGGCGATCAGCTCGAACTTCTCGCTGGCCTGCTTCGGCTCGATAACGGCCAGCTCTTTGATCTCGATGGCGGTAATTTCTATCAGACTGTTGCTCATGCCTTGCCCCAATTAGAAACGGACTTCGTCGTACATATCCTGATCGCCGTCGTCATCACCATAGCGGTCACTGCCGCCATGATAGTCGGCGTCGGCATCTTCCCCGTCTTCATCTTCTTCGTCGCGCAGCTCGTAGTCGTCATCGGCACGGTGGCCGCCGCGCGGCAGCGGGTTGTCGAGCAGGAACAGCACGGCGCAGGCTTCCATCAGCTGATCTTCGCTCTGGGCCCGCACCGCCTTGACCAGCGGCAGGGCGGCGTTGTTGAAGCCGACGCTCACCTTGAACTCGTCCCAGCCCGGCAGCTCGCCGCTGGCGAGCCACTTGTTCCACTGCGACTTGGCCTTGGCCGGGAACTGCACCCGGCCATAGAGGGCCAGCGGCAGATACTCGGGCATAAACTCCAGCATGCTCATGTCGGCCAGCAGCAGGCTCTTCATCTGGTCGGTGAACTGTTCCAGCCCCTTGGGGTCGTCCTGATCCCGGTAGGATTCGATGTTTTCGCTGGCATCGCTTTGCAGCGACTTGAGCCGCGCCTGGTCCCATCTCTTTTGCATAGTTGCTCTTTCTGCCTGCTGTTTCAGGGGTAGAACTGATCCCACATCTCCTGCATGGCGGAGGCGGGGTCGGTCACGATGACGTTGTTGAAATCCTTGATAAAGGCGGCCCGCTGTTTCGGATCGGACAGCACTTCATAGGCCTGCTTTACCTGGTGCAGCTTGATGGCTGCCTGCTCTTTCTCTTCTTCACTGGCCCCGTGCAGCTTGTCGGGGTGGTACTGGTTCGATAGCCGACGATAGGCTTTCTTGATGTCGTTTTCGCTGGCGTTGGACTTGACGCCCAGCACCCGAAAGTAGTTGTTCATGGCAGATCCTGCATCACTGGCATCATAGGATTCACGCTGCGAGTGCCTGATGGTGGGGATTGGCAAACCAGGCACGGCAAAAACCCGTCATTTTAACGGAAACAGCCCGCCAACGCGATGAGTTGGGCGATCAATTAACGGGCGAAATGAAGAGGGGTCAGTTGAGTGCCTATTGTTGCCAGTCGGTCAGGGCAGTGCAAGGGTGGCGGGGCAAAAGCGATGAAAAAACGGGCAAAAAGGCGTCGGCGGCAGGCCGGGGCGAGGCTGCCGCCGCAGGGGTTACTCCTCCCAGAAGGAGGCGGAGGTGTGATAGATCATCTTCTTGCTCATCCCGCCATCGACCACCAGATTGGCGCCGTTGATAAAGTCGTTCTGGGGATCCGCCAGAAAGAGGCAGGCACGGGTGATGTCGTCGGGGCGACCGACCCGGCCACTCGGGTGCTGGCGGTGATCCGCCTCGGTCAGGGTGTGGTAATCCTCCGCCTGGATCCAGCCCGGACTGATGGCATTGACCGTGATGGGGTCGTCAGCCAGCGAGTTGGCGAGGGACTGGGTGAGGGCGACCAGTGCCCCCTTGGAGGCGCCGTAGGCATCCCAGCCCGGTTCGTTCTGCTGCCAGCGGGTGGAGGCGATATTGATGATGCGACCATAGGGCAAACCGCGATTGGCCTGCACAAAGGCGCGGGCACAGAGCATGGCGCCGCGCACATTGACCGTCATCACCTGATCGAACTGGGCTGCGCTCAGATCCTCGAAGCGGGTGTGGAACTTGCTGATGGCGCCGTTGTTGATCAGCAGATGGATGCCGCCATGTTGCGCGCGCACCTCGGCAAAGAGGCGTTCGATGGCCTGCTCATCGCGCAAGTCGAGCGGATGAAAGTGGATCTCGGGATGGTCGAAAGCGTGAGGAGCCAGATCGGTGGCAATCACCCGATAACCCGCCTCGGCCAGCCCGATACAGAGCTGGCGGCCAATCCCGCCAGCGGCGCCGGTGACCAGTGCGATTTGTTTACCGTTCATAGTGCCGCTCCATTGCGTGCCCGCAGCACCTTGATGAGGGCTGACACCTCCTGCTGACCAAACCCTTGCGCCACCCCTTCCTCAAACAGATCGGCGGCAAAACGCGGGAAGCGGCTGTCGATCCCGGCGTCGCTGGCGTGACCGGCGAGGCGGCTGATGGCGGCGCTCCAGGTTTTCAGGCTGGCGTAGGGGTGATCGAAATCGCCGCTCGCCAGCGTCTTGCCAAGGTGGGCCACATCGCCCCCCAAGATCGGCGACAGCTCGCTGAACTGGGCGCACACCTTGGCCACCGGTAGCCCTTCCGCCTCGCAGATCAGCGCGCCGTGCAGGGCACCTAGCAGACCACCGGCAAAGTAGGCGGCGACGGCGCAATCTTGCGCCGCAGCGGCGCCCACCGCCTCGGCCACATGGTCGAGGGTGGGGGCGAGCAGGCGCAGCACCGGCTCGGCGTCGCTAAAGGCGGTGCTGGCCCCCGAGCAGATGATGCTGGCATCGCTGGTGCCGATCTGATCCGGGAAGCAGAGAATGGCGCCATCGAGATAACGGGCGCCGCGGGCGTGGCTCCAGCTCTCCAGCGCTCTTGCCCCCTGCGGGCTGCCGGTGGAGAGCTGCACCAGCAGCTTGTCCGCCACGGCGTCGATCGCCTCATCCAGCAGCTGCTGGCTGACGGTGTAGTTATCGACGCAGACAAGGGTGATATCGCTTGCGGCGATGGCCGCGCCAACCGAGGGGGCGAGTGTCGCACCCAGCGCCTGCAGCGGGGCCGCCTTGGCGGCGCTGCGATTCCAGACGGTGACCGGATGGCCCGCCTTGAGCAGGGTGGTGGCGAGGGCGGAGCCCATGGCCCCGAGGCCGATGACAGAAAGATGGCGCATGATGGCTCCTGACGGTGTTGATAGACGCTGATATAGGGAATTGAGATGCTTTGTGGCAGGTAAGCCACTATATTTGCCCAGTGTCGCCGTGAAAAA
>NZ_CAWNWX010000077.1:0-46389 GCF_963878195.1 Aeromonas sp. HMWF016 | reverse complement strand
TTCTATGGATGTGCGAACCCTGCGTGCGTTTGTGGCTGTCTTCGAGGAGCGCAACATCACGGCGGCGGCCACCCGCCTCTTCATCACCCAGCCCACCCTCTCCACCACTATCAAGACGCTGGAGGATGAGTTGGGGGTGACCCTGTTTGTGCGGCAGGCGCGCGGGGTGGAGGGGACCGAAGCGGCGCACCGGCTCTATCCCCGCGCCAAGCGGTTGATCGCCGATACCGACTCCCTCGCCCGCGAGTTTCGTGAAACCTCCCCCTGTCTCGAGGTGACGGTGGGGATTGAGGCGGATCTGGGTGATGGCGTGGTGGGGGCGCTGGTGCAAGGGGCGCTTGCCCACGAGGAGATCCTGCTGACTCTGGAAGAAGGCTGCTGTGGCGATGTGCGGCTGGGGTGTGAGTCCCTGCGCTGTGGTGACGAGCTCTTTATCCCCCTGCTGGAGGAGGAGTTTGTACTGGTGCTGCCACCGGCTCACCCGCTGGCGGGCAAGGGGGCGCTCACCCCGACAGCGTTGGCGGATGAACCCTGGGTCACCTGCCCGCGCCACGACTCCCACCTGCGGCTGATCGCCATCCTCGGCAATCAGGCGCCGCTCTATCCACGGCGGGCGGGGTCGCTGCGACTGGCGGCGACTATGGTGGCCGCTGGGGCGGGGATCGCCTGGTTGCCCCGTTCGCTTTGTCCGCCCGGCTGTACGGTCGCCGAGCTGGCAGCCTCTTCCTTCAAGCGGCGGGTGGGGCTCTGCTACGCCCCCGATGCGTTGCGCTCGGTGGCGGTGACTGCCTTGCTGGAGCAGGTGCGCGGGATGCAGCTCCCCGCCTGATGTCGGCATAAAAATGTCGGCATAAAAAAGGGCCATCCGGTGGGATGGCCCTGTTGCAGGCAAGGATGCTGCGTGGCTAGAGCGACGCCCACCAGAGCCGCAGCTGCAGGCTCCACTTCGAGCTCCAGCCGGTGGTGCTGCTCACAAGCGTCCCATCCTTGATAACGAGGAACGTCGGGGTAACCCCCACCTGCCACTTGGCAGCCAACGCTCCCGACTCGTCGTTGTGGGTCGGGAAGGTGAGCCCCTTCTTGCTCATCCCCATGCCAAGCTGCTCTGCGTTGCCGGAGCGCAGCGCCACCGTCAGCACGTTTTCCCCCTCCTGCCAGAGCTGCTGCACCGCCGGGGTAGTGAAGCGGCAGACACCACACCAGCTGGCCCAGTAGTAGACCAGCAGCGGCTTGCCCTGACTCAGGGTGGCGAGATCCGTACTGGTGCCATCCTGCAGGGTGACGGGGGCGCTCATCGCCCCCTCAGGCAGGGCCGGGCTGCGCCACAAATCCAGCAACGTCGAGATGACCAGCGCCATCAGCAGTAGCCAGAGCGCCTCCTTGCCCCAGCGTCGCCAGCGGGGTTGAGGGTTGGTGCTTGCCATCCCTTATCCCAGCTTGGCCAGTTCGGCCTTCACCAGCTGCTCCAGCTCCTCATAGGGAACGGCGCCCGGCACCAGCTGGTTGCCAATCAGGGTCGCCGGTGTGCCCTGTACCCCGAGGATGGTGCCGATACGCAGGCTGTTGCGCAGCTCTTCGGTCGCCTTGGGCGCGGGCTTGAGCGCCACGTTGCCGGTGGCGGCCAG
The DNA here is from genome assembly GCF_963878195.1 of Aeromonas sp. HMWF016. NCBI lineage: Bacteria > Pseudomonadati > Pseudomonadota > Gammaproteobacteria > Aeromonadales > Aeromonadaceae > Aeromonas > Aeromonas sp. HMWF016. The sequence goes on along the minus strand of NZ_CAWNWX010000077.1, from coordinate 44,764 downwards.
CGCCTTGTTGATATCCGCCTCGGTCAGCATCCCCTGCTTGCTCATCAGCTTGTCATGCAGGGCGAGGAAGCGGGCCGGATCCTGCTGCCACAGGGTCAGGCTGTATTGGGCCGCCTTGGCAGAGCTCTGCCCCTTGAACGGCAGCAGCTTGATCACCAGCCCCAGATCGTCCGGATAGGCCTTGAGCAGTTTGGTCAGCTGGGGATCGAACTGCTTGCAGTAGGGGCAGTTGTAGTCGGTGAACAGCACCAGAGTCAGCTTGGGGTTCTTGGCGCCGAGGCGCGGGCTGGTGGCGCTGTTGAACAGCACATCCTTGTTGCCCTTGATGAAGTTGCCAAGCTGCGCCTCCTGGGCTGCCGCGTTCTGCTTCTCCCAGGATTCGGCGGCCTCATCGAGGATCTTGGGGTTGGCGATCAGGGTCTCGCGGATCAGCTCCTTGATGCGCGCCTCCTGCTCCGGGGTGAAGGGGGCTGCGTGCAGGGCCGGAGCCAGCAGGGTTGCGGAAAGGGAGGCCAGCAGGGTCAGGGCGCTAAGAGTCGGTTTCATGGTTGCTCCTTAAAATCGGGTGGTGCCAGCCTGAAGCAGGCCAGCCTTGTGCAATGTGGTCAGCAGATCGTCCTTGTCGAGCAGGGGTGACAGCGTGACCCCTTGCGGCAACTCCGGGCCGTAAATCTGGTTGAAGGGAACTGCAGCCGTGCCCCGCTTACGCAGGAAGGCGGCGATGGTGTCGCTTGGTTTGCTCCAGTCGCCGCGCAGGGCCACCACATCGGGGGCCGAGAGGGCCTGTTGCACCTCATCGCGTAGCAACACGTTGTATTTGTTGGCCTTGCAGGTGACGCACCAGTCGGCGGTGACATCGATAAAGACCCGCTTGTTCTGGGCCAGCGCATCTGTGATGGCGCGCTCAGAGAGCGGCTGCCAGACCACCTTGTCAACGCTGGCCGAGCCCTGTGCGCTAAAGGCACCGCTCAGCAGCAGGGGGCTGCCAATCAGGGCGGTAAGGGCGATCGCCAGCGTGAAGCCGCGCATGCCGTAACGCCAGATGATGCCAGCCAGCAGTGCCAGCAGCATGGCAACCATCAGCCAGCCGGTGGCATAGCTGCCGAGATGGTTGTCGAGCAGGCTGGTGAGCCAGAGGCTGGAGCCCAGCATCATCAGGCCGAGCAGGATGCGCAGATGGTTCATCCAGCGACCCGGCTTGGGCAGCCAGAGGGCGAGCCGCGGCAGGGCCGCCACCAGTAGCCAGGGCAGGCTCATGCCAATCCCCAATGCTGTGAAGATAAGCCAGAGCTGGCCAAGGGGCGCTGCCAGCGCAAAGGCCACTGCAGTGCCGAGGAAGGGGGCCGAGCAGGGGGTCGCCAGCAGAGTGGCGAAGCTCCCCTGCAGGAAGTGACCGCCGAGGCCGTTGCCGCCGCAGGTGGCGAGGCGGGTGCTGAGGGCGCTGGGCAGGCGGATCTCGAACAGCCCCAGCAGGTTGGCGCAAAACAGCAGGGTGACCAGCACCATCAAGCCAATAAAACTGGCGCTCTGGAACTGGATGCCCCAGCCGACGGCCCCTTGCGTAGCGCGTAGCAGGCTGCTCATAGCCGCCAGCACCCAGAAGGAGGCGATGATCCCGGCGCTGGCGGCGAGGAACTGTTTGCGCACCGCTCCCTGTTCACGCTCCTGATGTTGCAACACAGTTCCCAGCTTGAGCGCCAGCACCGGCAGCACGCAGGGCATCAGGTTGAGGATCAGGCCGCCGAGCAGCGCTGCTCCCAGCAACCAGAACAGCGAATGGCTCTGGTTGGGCAGTGCGAGTGGCGCGCCGATCGTCCCCTTGCCCTGCCACGCCTGTTCGCCGCTGGTGAGCAGCAGGCCGAGGGATTGGCCGCGCAGATCCGGCGCATCCCCCTGCCAGCCATCGCTCACCGGCACCCGGGCGATCAGGGTGTTGCCCTCGACCTCAAGCGCCGGTTTGCCAAATTCGGCACCCTCCAGAGCGTCGATAAAGAGCGCTGGTGATTGCCAGCCTTCTGCCCGCTCGGCGCGCAGTTGCAGCTGGTTGTGCTGATAACCGAGCTCGACCCGGGTTGCGGCAGGCAATTGCTGGGGCAGGGTACTCATCGCCTTCGCCCAGGCAAAATCGAAGTCGGCCGGGGCCTGCCCATCCACCGAGAGGGTGAAGGGAAAGTCGGTCAGGATGCAGACATTGCTGCAGGTGGAGAGGCGTAGAGTCCCCTTGAGCGGTTGCCCGGCGGGATAGTTGAGGCTCAGAGGGAAGGTCACGTCCCCCTGATAACCCTGGGTGCTGAGCCCAGCTACCTCGAAGTGGCGTGGCACCGGCCAGCGCCACTGAAAGGCACCGACCGGCTCATCCCAGAGGATCTGGGGGGCAATGCCCCCTTCTCCCGGACTGTGCCAGTAGGTTTTCCAGCCTGACTCCAGCTCGACATCGAGCAGGATGCGGGTCTGATCTGCCGTGCTGCGGTCGGCCTGCAGCCGTACCCGGGCGTGATCATTCTGTGGGCTGGTGAGCCAGCCCGTGTCGCTGGCCAATCCCATGGATTGCCACAGCAGACCGCCCAGTAGCAGGGCCGTCTTGAAGAGATTCGACATCTTTTTGGTCTCGCAAAAATTGAGTGACAGCTAACGAAAGAACGCTGCCGAACTCATTCCCGCCAGACGCAGAGGGTGAGGTGCAGACGCCGCTCGGGCGGCGAGATGACTCTGGGAGGGGGCAGTGGCGGTGTGTAGCGCCAAAGGGGGGCCAGCAGGGCGATCAGCAGGGCGACGGCAAAGAAGAGCTGTTCGACGCAGAGCAGGGTGGCGGCGCTCAGCCACTTGCCGTTGAGCTGGCAGCTGGTGGGTTGCGGGCTGGCCGGTTTGGCATCCTCTTGATCCGTTGCCGAGCCTGGAACGGGCAGTGCCTGACAGCTGAGGGCATGATCGAGCAGGGCAAGCCGGGCCAGCGGCTGGGCCGCACAATTGAGCACCAGCAGGCAGACCAGCAGCAGGAGATGTTTCGCTACCCGTTGTTGCAAAATCATGTTCGCCCCGTCCATCAAGATGGGGCCATCCTAACGACCAATGGCGGGTGGGGCAAGTCGGCGGCGTATTGATGTGCAGGACTGTGGGTGGCGCGACGGGGAGGGTGGTCGGTTCTGTTTGGCGAACGCTTGTTCGCTAAAAGGGGGATCAGTATACTGCGCCGAGTTAAAACTCGAGGTGTTCGATGCTCAAAATTGCCCGTGTGCTGCTGCTTGGTCTGCTGCTCATTTTCTGGTTCCTGTTCGGCCTGCTGCTCTGTCTGGTTCGTCCGCGCCATCCCAACAACGTCTATGTTTTCGCCCGCATGTATCACGCGGTCTGCCCGCTGATCGGGCTGCGAGTCAAGGTGACGGTGGCCGACGAGGTCAAATCGGTCGGCCCGGCGGTCTACGTCTGCAACCACCAGAGCAACTTCGACATCTTCACCGTGACCGGTGCGGTGCAGCCTGGCGTGGTGGCGGTGGGCAAGAAGAGCCTGCTCTGGCTGCCGCTGTTCGGCCTTATCTTCTGGCTCTCCGGCAACGTGCTGATCGACCGCTCCAACCGCTCCCGTGCCATCGGCACCATAGGTCAGGTAGTGGATCGCATCAAGAATCGCGGCACCTCCATCTGGATGTTCCCGGAAGGGACCCGCTCCCAGGGACGTGGCCTGCTGCCGTTCAAGGCGGGCGCTTTCCACACTGCGGTACAGGCTGAAGTGCCCGTGGTGCCCATCGTCTGCTCCAGCTACTTCGGTCAGGTCGACCTCAATCGCTGGGACAACGGCGAAGTGCTGGTGGAAGTGATGGCGCCGGTCTGCAGCAAGGAGCACGGTGCCAGCGGCATTCGCGATCTCTCCGATACCTGCCGCGCCCGGATGGAGGCCAAGCTGACTGAACTGGACAGCAAGCTGGGCCACAGCCATGCCGCCTGACGGATAGCGCAGACGAATCGACAAGGGAGCTTGAGGCTCCCTTTTTTGTTGGTAAAAATCACCACCAGGTTGGCTATTCTCACCAACAATCCCTTCTTGAATTTCCTCAGTAAATTCCCATCTATATGTAAAACAACAATAATTTTTCTTGGCACGGCTCTTGTAATGCAATGGGAAGAGATAGCCATCCCATCAACAAGGAGCCAGACCATGAGCGTATTCAGCCGCCTGACCGACGTGATAAATGCCAACCTGCACAGCCTGCTCGACAAGAGTGAAGAGCCGGAGAAGATGCTGCGCCTGATGATCGAAGAGATGGAGCAGGTGCAGGTCGAGATGCGTACCCAGGCCGCCCGCGTGATTGCCGAACAGAAACAGCTGGAGCGTCACCAGCAGGGGTTGCAGGCGCAGATCCTGGAGTGGTCGGCCAAGGCCGAGCTCGCCATCCAGAAGGGTCGTGAGGATCTGGCCCGCGCCGCCCTCACCGAGAAGCTGGCGGAGGTCAAAAAATGTGAACAGCTGGAGCAGGACAAGGCTCGGGTGGCCGAGGTGCTGGCCCAGCTCACCGCCGACAGCGAGCGGCTGGCGGCCAAGCTGACCGAGGCCCGCGAGAAGCAGAAATTGCTGACCTTGCGCGAGCAGACCGCCCACAGCCGCATTCGTGCCCGCGCCCAGGTGGACAACCAGCGCATGCATGAGCTGATGGCGCGCTTTGACGGTTTTCAGGGCCGGGTCGATCAGCTGGAAGCCCAGCTGGAGGCGGCCACTCTGGGGCAGAATCCCTCGCTGGAGGCCCAGTTCCGCGAGCTGGAGCTCAATGATGAGATCGAGCGCGAGCTTGCTCGCCTCAAAGGCCAGAAGGCGGAGGTGTAATCATGAGCCCCTGGCCCAAGGATCTGGTGCATCGCAAGCTGACCGGGGTCTGCGCCGGTATTGCCAGGCGGTTGGGGGTCTCCAGAGTCACGGTGCGAGTGGTGGCACTGCTCGCCCTGATCCTGATGCCGCCGCTGGCACTGGCTGCCTATCTGCTGGCGGTGCTGGTGATGCCGCCCCGTTATGAATTGAAGCGCTGGCTGGATTGACCGAAGGGTTGATCAGCCGGCAGACAAGGTACTGATAAGGAGCAAGTTATGCTGGAATTTTTCATATTGCTGGTGGTGCTGCTGGTCATGGCACTGACCGGTTTTACCCTGGTAGCCATGTTGCTGGTGAGCGGCCTGTTCGTGCTGCTTGGGGCACTGGGCGGCATGCTTGCTCTGATCATCAAGCTGGCCCCCTGGTTGTTGCTGGTGCTGGCGGTTTGCTGGCTGATCAGCAACCGCAGCAAGCGTTCCAATACCTACCTCTAACCCGCCTGAGGTTGTGCAAGACGTTGTGTGATGCTCCCTGATTTCCCCTTTCCGGCCACTCATCGAGTGGCCTTTTTTTGCCTGCATCCCTTAAGGCCGAGTCGTTTCGGTTAACCACTGCGCGCTCCAGCTCTGCCAGAGTGCCGGGCTTTTTATCAGCTGCTCCTTGAAGGATTTTGGCTGCTGTTTGAGGCGGTATTCGATGCGCAGGGCCGCCCCCTTCTCGCCGACTTCCTGTTGCCACGCCAGCGTCAGTGGCCCCTTGCCGCGCAGGGCGCGAGCGCCCTTGCCACTCTGGTGCTGACGTAGACGGCGCTGCGGATCCGTGCTGATCCCGGTATAGAGCAGGCCGGTGGCGGTACGCACCATATAGACAGACCAGCGGGAAGGGGCGGATGGTTGCTGTGCCGGTGTGGTGGTCGCGGGTTCTCTCATTCAAATTCTCTGTGCCAAACTCAGAGGCAGCTCAAGGAGGTGCGATGAGAGTCTGGTTTTGGTTGTGGTTACTGTTGTCGGTCCCGGCTCTGGGGGAGACGATCCGTCTCTACGATTACCATCAGCATCCCCCCTTCAACACCGGAGTGGATGCAGGGCTGAGCCGCGAGTTGGTCAAGTATCTCAATGAAAAGCTGGGGGGTGAACCCAGAATCGAGCTCTGGCTGGTCAATCGGGCCCGGCTGGCGCTGGAGATGGCGGATCCCGACTTTGACGGTCTGGTGGTCTGGGTCAATCCCGCCTGGGTGGGGGATCCCCATCGCGAGCGCTATCTCTGGACTTTCCCGGTGATGCGCGACACCAACGAGCTGGTCTCGAACATTGACAACCCGGTCACCTATCGCGGGCCAGACTCCCTCAAGGGGTTGGTGTTTGGCGGGGTGGAGGGCTACCGCTATCAGGGGATCGATGATGCCGCTGCACGGGGCGAGCTGGTGCGTCAGGATGCCAAGAAGGTGAAGACCAATCTTGAGCTGCTGGTGCGCGGTCGCATCGATGTGACGCTGGTGAGTGGTTCATCGCTGGGCTTTTTCATCGACGCACAGCACTATCAGGGCAAGCTGTTTATCTCGCCCTTCCCCCAATCCAGCTATACCCGCCATATCCTGCTGCCCAAATCTCGCCCAGAGCTGCATGCCACCCTCAACGACATCGCCGAGCAGATGGACAGGGATCCCCGCTGGCACAAAGTGCTGGAGTCCTATCGCGGTACGCCCTGAGGGCGGCGCTTGAGCCGGTGCAGCGGTAACAGGCTCACCAGCAGACCTGCCCAGACGAAGGCGAAACCGACCGCCTTGATGGGGTCCGGCGCCTCACCAAACCAGTAGATGGCGAGCAGGAAGGCGAGGCTGGGCTCGATATATTGCAGCAGCCCCACCGTGCTCATCCGGGTTCTCGCCACCGCGTAGCAGAACAGCCCCACCGGCAGCAGAGTCGCGGGCGCACTGCCCATCAGCAGCAGCTTGTCAGCCAGATCCCCGTTCACGAATGCCCCTTCCCCGTGCCACGCCAGCGTGCCGATGATGATCAGCGCGATGGGCAGTTGCACCATGGCTTCCAGATAGAGGCTGGTGCCGGTGTCGTAGTGGATTTTCTTCTTGATAAGGCCGTAGCAGGCGAAGTTGGCCCCCATGATGAGGGAGAACCAGGGGATCTGGCCGTAGCAGAAGAGCATGTAGGCGAGACCCGCCAGCGCCAGGGCGACCGCCAGATGCTTTTGCGGGGTAAGCCGCTCTTTGAGGAAGATGACGGCGAATACGATATTGAACAGCGGGGTCATAAAGAAGGCGAGGCTGGTGGTCAGTACCTGTCCGGTGGTGAGGCACCAGGTGAACATGCACCAGCTGATGGACATAACGGGACCCGCCAGCAGAATGAGGCCCAGCTGGCGCGGCTCGCTGCGCAGTTGTGCCCAGGGCACCTTGTGGCCAAGCAGCAAAAACAGGGCCCCCAGCAGTACCACAGACCAGAGCACCCGGTGGGAGATCAGCTCCCACATGTTGACCTCGGGCATGAATTGATAATAGAGCGGCAGCATCCCCCACAGGATGAAGGAGAGGGTCGCGGTGCCAGTACCTAGCCAGTTTTTCATTATTATCCGTTTATTAAATTAAACACCCATGGCGATAGTAGGGGGCTCGCCCTGTTTCCACAAGAGGGAAATCAGGGAAATGCTGGTACTATCAACGTCATGCAGCGAATCGATAAGTTGTTTGAGCAAATCAGGGCCTGCCGTCTGTGCGAGGCTCATCTGCCGCTGGGGCCTCGTCCGGTGATCCGCGGGGCCGAGAGTGCCCGCTTGCTGATCATCGGTCAGGCGCCCGGCACCCGGGTGCATGCCAGCGGTATCCCGTGGGATGACCCCTCCGGTGACAGGCTGCGCCAGTGGCTCGGGGTCGATAAAACCACCTTCTACGACGAATCCCGCATCGCCATCATGCCGATGGCTCTCTGCTATCCCGGCAAGGGCAAGTCGGGCGATCTGCCGCCCAGACCCGAGTGTGCGCCCACTTGGCATGACAAGGTACTGATGCTGTTACCCAATATCGAACTGACCCTGCTGATCGGCCAGTATGCACAAGCCCATTACCTGCGGGGGGCGGCCAAGGGATCGCTCACCGACACGGTGCGCAGCTGGGCCGACTATGGCCCAGGCTGGCTGCCGCTGCCGCACCCGTCACCGCGCAACACCTTCTGGCTCAAGAAGAACCCCTGGTTCGAGCAGGATGTGATCCCCCATCTGCAACAAAGGGTCACCCCAGTGCTGGGGTGACCCTCGTTGGCTAGAGCGCCGGTTCGACCTGCGGTTTGGGCTTGCTGCGGGCCATGGCGATGAGCGGCAGTATGATGCAGATACAGCCCAGCAGCAGCGGCAGGCCCGGCTGCTCATCGAACAGCCATACCCCGATGGCGACCGCCATCAGCAGGCCGGTGTACTCCGCCGAGGCGATTTTGCTCGCCTCCGCCTTGCGATAGGCCACCACGCACAAGCCCGCATAGACCATGATCAGCGCCGAGGAGCCGAAGGCGGGCCACCACATCTGCCACTGCCAGTCGCCCCCTTCCCACCAGGCTAGCGCGAGAATGAAGGGCATGCTCAGCACGTTGGTGAAAAACAGGGTCTGGGCGATGGGCTGCTTGAGCGGGATCCGCTTGATCAGCAGATTGTTGAGCGCCATGGACAGCGCCACTCCGAGCGCTGCCAGCGCAGCCCAGTTCACTTCGGTCGGGCGTAGCACGATCAGTACCCCGATAAACCCGATAACCGCAGTCAGCACCTTCTGGCGCGAGATTGCTTCCCCTGCCATCCACACTGCCAGCGGCACCATCATCAGGGGCGCGGCATAGAAGAGGGCGTTGGCAGTGGCGAGCGGCAAGCGGGTGAGGGCGACCACCATCAGGCAGACACCGACCGCCCAGATATGGGCCCGCAGCAGGTGCCACTTGATGGCCACCGGCGGGTTGCGTCGCCATGACCAGAGCAGCCAGGGCATCAGCAGAATGGCGGCTGAGAGCTGGCGGAAAAAGACAAACTGGAAGATGGGCTGATCCGGCTCCAGCACCTTGACCAGCGCATCGGAAAAAACCGCCACCATATTGCCCAGCACCAGATAAAGGATGCCGATCCCCACTGCATTCATACCACCTCCCACTTCAGATGAGGGGAGGGTAGCGTGCCGGTTGATATCCAGTAAAATGATAAAAAATGACCATCCATGAGATATTTAGATAATGAAGCTTCCCCCCCTGCGTGCGGTGCAATATTTCGAGGTGGTGGCCCGGCTGCTCAGCTTCTCCCGCGCCGCCCTTGAATTGAACGTCAGCCAGAGTGCGGTCAGCCACCAGATCCGCCTGCTAGAGGATTTTCTGGGGGAGCGGTTGCTGCTGCGTCAGGGGCGGCTGCTCTCGTTGACGCCGCAGGGGGAGAGCTATTTCGAGGGGATTGCTGCCGGACTCGGCCAGATTGCCCAGAGCAGCGAGCAGCTGCGAGGGGGCGGCGAGATGCGGTTGCGTCTCGCGGTTTATAGCTCGTTTGCGGTGAAGTGGTTGATCCCGCGGTTGGCCGGATTGCGCCAGCTCTATCCCGAGCTGGATTTGAGTCTGGAGATGGTGGCTGAGGATCCCGAGCTCTCCGATCGGGTGGCGGATTGCTTTATCACCGTCTCACCCCACGGGCGGGGCTACTGCCACGACCTTATCTATCAGGAGCGGCTCTTTCCGGTCTGCAGCCGCCGCTTGTTGCAGCAGGTGGAGGGGGAGTGGCCAGACGCCATCTGGCAACTGCCGCTGTTGTCGGTGCAGTCCATTTACAAGGCGCGGGGGGAGGATTGGCAGCGCTGGGCCAAGGCGGGTGGCTTGGTGATCCCTGACGAGGCGCGAATGCACCACTTCAGCCATGTGTTGCTGGCGATGGAGGCTGCAGCCTGGGATCAGGGGGTGGCATTTGTGAATGACTACATGCTGCGGCCCGATGATCCCCAGCTGGTGGCCTTGCCGGTACACCAGCTGGAGACGGGGGATGCCTTCTACTTTACCTGCAAGCGCTCGCGGGCCCATGAGCCTGCCATAAGCCGGTTGCGCCAGTGGCTGATGATGGAGACACGCCAGAGCATGCCTCTCTAGCGCGGAATCAAGCCTTCTTGAACTGGCTCAGGACAAACAGGCTGGTGGCGCAGACAACCACCGAGGGTCCGGCCGGGGTGTCCTGATACCAGGATAGGGTCAATCCACCCAGCACGGCGAGGCAGCCGATCAGCGCGGCAAAGCCGGCCATCTGCTCCGGCGTCTGACTGAAACGGCGGGCGGTAGCGGCGGGGATGATCAGCAGGGAGGTGATGATCAGCGCGCCGACAAACTTCATCGCCACGGCGATCACCAACCCAATCAGCAGCATCAGCACGCAGCGCAGCACATCGACCCGGATCCCCTCTACCCGGGCCAGCTCTTCCGAGATGGTCATGGAGAGCAGGGGATCCCACAACCGCCACAGGGTGAGCAGCACCAGCGCGCCACCGCCGTAGATCCAGAGCAGATCCATCGGTTGTACCGAGAGCAGGTCGCCAAACAGGTAGGCCATCAGATCCACCCGCACGTTATCCATAAAACTCAAGGTAACCAGACCGAGGGACAGGGCGCTGTGGGCCAGAATCCCGAGCAGGGTATCGGTGGCCACCTGCTGGTTGCGGCTCATGATCACCAGCAGCATCGCCATGGCAAGGCAGCAGACCACCACCGCCAGGGTGAGATCCACCTGCAGCAGGATGCCAAGCGCGATACCGAACAGGCAGGCGTGGGAGAGGGTGTCGCCAAAATAGGCCATTTTGCGCCATACCACGAAGCTGCCGAGGGGGCCGGCCAGCAGGGCGATACCGAGACCGGCCGCGAGGGCGTATAACAGAAAGCTGTCCACTTGAATGTCCTGTTGCTTGCGCTATTTGCTGTGAGCGTTGTTGCGAGAGGGCAGGCGGATGACGGGGGCCTGCGGTTCATGATGATGGTGTTCGCCGTCGCAGTGGTGATGGTGGGTATAGACCGCCAGCACCTCCTGTTCCGGTCGCCCGAACAGGCGGGCAAATTCGGGATGGCGGGCCACGCTTTCCGGTTCGCCATGGCAGCAGACATGGCGATTTAGGCAGATCACCTCGTGGGTGCTGGCCATCACCAGATGCAGATCGTGTGAGACCATCAGCACGGCGCAATTGAACTCGGCGGCGAGTTGGCCGATCAGGGCATAGAGCTCGATCTGGCCGGTGATATCGACCCCCTGCACCGGTTCATCCAGCACCAGCAGTTCGGGTTTGACCAGCAGGGCGCGTGCCAGCAGTACCCGCTGCATCTCACCGCCGGAGAGTTTCTGCATCCGGTTGTCCAGTAGCCCTTCGGCGCCGACTCTGGTCAGCGCCTCTTCGATAGAGAGGCGCCCCTTCTTGCCCAGCTGCAGAAAGCGGCGCACGGTGAGCGGCAGGGTGGGATCTAGATAGAGGCGCTGGGGTACATAGCCGACTCTCAGGTCGCGGCTGCGGATGATCTGGCCGGAATCCGGGGTGAGCAGACCCAATACCAGTTTGCTCAGGGTGCTCTTGCCCGCCCCGTTGGGGCCGACTAGCGTGGTGATTTTGCCTTTATTGAGGGTAAAGGAGACCTTGTCGAGCACTGAGCGTCCATCGAACGAAAGACAGACCTCTTTCAGCTCTACCAGTTGGGTCATGACAGCTCCGGGGTTTACAGCCAGTGAGAGTTATAATATAACAAAAAATAGAAGCTGTTATATTATCACACAATCACCCGCTGACGAGATTCACCAATGAGAATTATTGCTTTTTTCACTGCCCTGCTGGCGGTGAGTTTGCCTGTCCGTGCCGTGGAGGTGCTAACCACCATCAAGCCCCTTGGTTTTATTGCTGCGGCGATCACTGACGGGGTTAGCGAGCCCAAGGTATTGCTACCGACCGGCGCTTCTCCTCACGATTTCTCCCTGCGTCCCTCCGATATTCGCAGCATCAGGGAGGCCGATTTGGTGGTGTGGGTCGGCCCCGAGCTGGAGGGCTTTATGAGCAAGCCTCTGGCTAATCACCCCCATGTCTTGACCCTGACCCAGGTGCCGGGCATACCGCTGTTCAACTACGCGACCAAGGATAGCCATGATGGCCATCAACACGATGAGCATGCGGCTCATGAACATGGCGATGAAGGGCATGAAGGTCATCATCATGAAGGGATCGACCCCCATATCTGGCTCGGCCCGATGCAGGCCAAGGTGATTGCCAAGGCGATCGCAAGCGAAGTGGGCAAGCTGGATCCGGCCAATCAGGCTCGCTATGACGCCAACCTCGCGGCATTTGATGCCAAGGTAGATGCCAAGGATAAGGTGATTGCCGGCCAGATGAAGGCGGTGAACCAGAAGGGGTACTTTGTCTTCCACGAGGCGTATGGCTACTGGGAGCGTCACTACGGCATGAGTTCAAAAGGTCACTTCACCGTGAGCCCTGAGCGTCGCCCGGGCGCCAAGACGCTGGTGAATATTCGCAAGGCACTGGAAGAGAAGCAGGCAAGCTGCATCTATGCCGAGCCGCAATTCTCGCCGGCGGTGATCGAGTCAGTTGCTCGCAATACCGGCGCCAGAGTGCTGCTGCTGGATGAGGTGGGTGAGCAAGTTCCGCTCGGTCCGGATGGTTATCCCCAGTTCATGGAGCAGCTGGCCAGCGCCTTTGCCCAGTGCCGTTGATGCAGGGGCTCGAAGAGCCTGCTCTCTGTTGGCTGGGACTATACTGACCTCCAGCATCTGACATGGAGTGTCCGGTATGAAATGGCTGTTAATCCCCACCTGTATGCTGGCACTCGGTTGTGCCGGCGTGCAGGCTTCCCGCTTGTCGGAATATATCGCCAGCCCCGAGCTGCGGGAGAAGTTGCAGGAGGTCTACGGCGGGCGTGCCATTCAGCGCGCCGAGGCGTTTTCCCGCCTGCTGACGCCCAGAGCTGGTACCACGGATCAGCAGAAGATCGAGCTGGTAAATCACTACTTCAATAACTTGACCTACAGCGATGATCCCAGACTGTGGGGGGCCGAGGATTATTGGGCCAATCCGCTGGAGTTTATCGGCGCTCGCGGTGGCGACTGCGAGGATTACAGCATCTCCAAGTACTACACCCTGATGGAGCTGGGGGTGCCGGAAAAGAAACTGAGGCTGGCTTACGTCAAGGCGGTGCGTTACAACCAGTTCCACATGGTGACGCTCTATTTCGCTACCCCAAAATCTGATCCGCTGGTACTCGACAACATCAATAGCCGCATTCTGCCCGGTAGCCAGCGCACCGACCTTATCCCTGTCTACAGCTTCGATGCCAAGAGCATCTGGATCATGAAGTCTCGCCGTGAGGGAACACTGGCAGGCAGTGCCGACAGGCTGGCTCAGTGGACGTCGATGAAGACCCGGTTCTCCAGCGAGCAGCTGCGCTCCCCCCGCCGCCAGTTATAGTTTTCCGGCGGCTTTCAACTCGGCAAAATAACGTGCTGCGCCCGGATGCTGCTCAATGCTCAGCACCGGGCCGATTTTGTTGCGTGCCTGATGGAACATGTTGGCGTAGCCATAAGTCTGCTCGTTGAACTTGGTCTGCTGTGCCAGCATGGCGCGCGTCAGGTTATAGACCTCTTCTTCGGGAGTGGTTGCATTGGTCACCAGAGTGGCCGCGATAGCAAAGGTGGGTGTGGCTTTCAGATTGCCCGGATAGATGCGCGCGGGCACCTGGCTGCGCTGGTAATACCTGACCCCCTTGATCAGCTGGTCGCGCAGAGTGCCATCGACCGGTAGAAAGCGAATGGCACACCGCTTGGCAGTATCGAGCACGATCCGGTTGGGGTGCCCCATCACCAATCCATAGGCATCGATCTGTTTGCTGCAGAGCGCCTCGGCTGCATTGGCCATGCTTTTCAGGTCGAGATCCTGCTCTTTGGCGCCCAGCAAGTTGAAAAGAGCCAGCGCAGTCTGGCGGGTACCGGAGCCCTTCAACCCCATATCGATGGGGGCGAGCTTGAGCTGTTCCAGTGACGTGATATCGCCATCGGCCCGGATCACTATGGTAAAGGGTTCGGCGTGGGTCGCGAACAGCGCGCGCAGGCCAGTTTGTGCGGCGTTGGCGAAAGGGCTGCTGCCCTGACGGGCCTGATAGAGCCAGTCAGACTGCACCATGGCGTAGCGGCTTTCACCGCTCCGCAGTCGCTGCAGGTTTTCCATCGAACCGGAGGTTGCCTGCAGCGCACAGCTGATCTGTGGGTCTGTCTTGTATGCCAGCCGGCAGAATTCACTGGTGACCTGATAGTAGATCCCCTGCTCACCCCCTGTTGCTATGGTGGCCGGTGTGGCCATTGCTCCGGCTTGGCCGAACAGCATCAGCAAGATAGCCAGCTTTTTCATGATTGTGCCTCCCTGGCATAACCATCAACTCCCCAGGTGCGCAGCTTGGCGATGTCGCTGCCCGTGCCCGCCTCGGCCAACAGGGTGTAACCAGCCGCATGCATGGTTTGCGAGAGGAGATGCCAGTAGAGCGGCTCCTCGCTCAGCTGGCAGCAGACAAAGACAGGATTGAGGGGATCGAGTTGATTGAAGGTCTCCGTATTGAGCGGAATAGCGCTAAACGCCAGCTCGACCCCCTGCTCCTGCAAGCGGGTCAATATCGACTCACCCTCATCCGGGAAAGCGGTGACATCCCAGCGCCAGTCGAGTGTCTTGCCTCTTCCCTGGGTCAGCAGCAGGGCTATGGCTTGCCATTGCGGGTGGTGGAGCAGGGAGAGTGGTAGCGAGATACCTTCAACATGGTGCTGCAACCACTGTTCCAGAACCGCTTGAATGGTCGTCAGTTCGCTGTTGGCGGTGAGTGCCGGGTATGGCAGGAAGCGTTGGTAGAGGGTGATCTCGCCCTGTGTCGAGACGAAGGTTTGCAGGTGGCCGCCACGGGTGTCGGTCAGCCCTTGCAAGGGCTGCGCTGTGGATAGCGGCAGTTGCTTGCCCATCTGAGTGATTTTTAGGCGTTGCTGGAGCAGATCCCGCTTGCGCTCGGAGACCAGCTGATTGATGGAGAGCACCACCTCTTTGAGATCCTGCAGCCAGGGGGTAGGGAGGGCGCTGTTGAACTGGTGCTTGCGGACCCGGATCAGCTGCAGATTGATCTGCTCCAGCGGCCGTAGCAGCCGTTGGCTGACCAGGGAGATCACCAGAGTAAAGACAACCAGTCCACCCAGCAGTGCCAGTCCGATACGACTGATGGCATTCCACAGGTGCTGGTAGGCGTAGCCGCTGTGACCTTCCAGTGTCAGGGTTCCGAGCATGCGCCAGCCATCGGTCAGTTCTTGCTCAATCTTGACCGGTGGCATGCCGATAACCGAGGGAAGCCAGCCAGGCACGTTTTGCTGGGTAGCCTGGAAAACCTTCTGGAACAGCAGTTGTCCGTCCGGGTCGACCAACCTGACCGAGCTGACGAAGCCGCCATCGAACATGGCATTGACGATGGTTTCGGCCAGCACCTTGTCATCGTTGAGCAACGTGCCTTGCAGCACCAGACCCAGAGCGGTGACGGCAGTCTCCAGATTGGCGGACATCTGGTCGATGATGGATTGGCGGACTGTGGTGATTTCCAGCACAAACAGCAGGATGGCACCGATCAGAAACAGGATCAGGATTATCCTGCTCAATAGTTTTGATAACGTCATCTCCACTCCATGGAAAAGTTATTGCAACATTTGCGGTTTTTATTCTGGCGCTATGGCGAGCCGGTTCTTAAAAATAGGAAAAAATGGTTAAAAAAGACGATCATTTCTGCCCATCCGGGCTGGTTATGCATAAAATGTGAAGTTCATGCAGATTGCGATGAACTATTTGTATCGTTTTTTGTCAAACAGACAGTTTTATGCGGATTTGGTACTACCACATCGCAACTCACACTCTTCAGATATAAAGACAGGATAGCGGATGAAACGTCTCCGTCCCTTGGTAGCACAGGCTGCCAATTGGGAACCACCGGTTCCCCGCAAACACTTTTACGCAATGGTGATGCTGACGGCGATGACCCTGTCAGCAGTGGCATTGCTGCCGGCCCCGGGCGACATTCTGGAGCGGCCCCTGCGTTTGGAGTTGCCGATTGATACCGCTGGTACGGCAACCAACGAAAACAACACCGACTTTAACGACATCCCCGATCACGAACTGGTTGATCCCGCCACGCCGGACGATGATATTCCGGTCGATACCGCGCCGCAGTGGCAGGATTACCGGGTGCGCAATGGCGAGAATCTGACCGCCATCTTCAACAATCTGGGGCTCTCGACCACCACCCTCTACAAGGTGCTGGATGCGGACAACAAGAACTATCTGGCGCGGCTCAAACCGGGTCAGACCATTGAGCTGCTGATCGATCAGGACAACATCCTGCAGCAACTCAAAATCCGCCTGAACATCAAGCAGACGCTGGTGATGGCGCGTACCGACGACACCTATACCGCCTCGATGATCAACGAGAAGGTGGATTGGCAGCCTCAGCGTTACGATGGCGTGATCAATGGCAGCTTCTATGTCAGCGCCCGCAATGCCGGTATTCCGGCCAACCATATCCAGAAGATTGCCAACCTGTTCCAGTGGCGAATGAACTTTGCCCAGGACCTGAAAAAGGGTGACAAATTCAAGGTGCTGGTACGCCAGGAGACCGTCGAGGGCAAGAGCACCGGCAACAGCCAGCTGCTGGGTGTGGAAGTGACCAGCCAGGGCAAGACGGTATCGGCCTGGCTCTCCGATGACGGCAACTATTACGACGGTCAGGGCAACAGTCTGGAGCGTGGCTTCCGTCGCTATCCGACCCACAGCCGCTACCGGATCAGCTCCAACTTCAACCCGGCGCGTAAACATCCGGTAACCGGAATGGTGCGTCCTCACGAGGGTACCGACTTTGCAGTGCCGGTCGGTACTCCGGTGCTGGCAACCGGTGACGGTGTCGTCCAGAAGGCAACCAGCCACCCGCTGGCAGGTACCTATATCGTCATCAAGCATGGTCGCACCCTGTCGACCCGTTATCTGCACCTGAGCAAGCTGCTGGTCAAACCGGGTCAGCGGGTCAAGATGGGCGACAAGATCGGCCTCTCCGGCAACACAGGTCGCTCGACCGGTGCTCACCTCCACTATGAGCTGCGCATCAACAACCGCCCGGTCAACGCCATGACTGCCAAGCTGCCGATGGCCGAACCGCTCAGCGGCAAGGAGCGTCGTCAGTTCCTGGCCAAGGTGAAGGGCTACCGCAAGGAGCTGGCTGCGGGTTGATACCTGTAATCACAGCCTGAAATGAAAAGGCCCCGCCAGATTGGCGGGGCCTTTTTGCATGCGAAATCAGGGGTTAGTAGCCCTTGTCGAAGTCTATTTTGCCATCGAGGGGCTGGCCGTCGATAAAGCGGATATAGTTGCGCACGAAGATCTGGGCCACATCCTCGGGGAAGCTGTAGGCGCTGTTGTGAGGGGTAACGATGAGGTTGGGTTGCCCCCACAACGGGCTGTCGGCCGGCAGTGGCTCCTGTTCGAACACATCCAGCACCGCCATTGCCAGCTTGCCGGTTCGCAGTGCTGTGAGCAGATCGCCGGAGTGAACGGCATTGCCGCGTCCCACGTTGAACAGGATGGTGCCCGGTTTGCAGAACTCGAAGCGGGCGGCATTGAAGAGGTGGCGTGTATCGCGGGTCGCCGGCAGCACGCTGACGATGACATCGGCCTGCGCCAGGATCTTGTTGAGCGCCGGCAGCTGGTAAACCTGATCAAAGCTGGCTCGCTCCCGGCCACTGCGGCTGATGCCAAGCACCTTCATGCCAAAGTGCTTGCCGGTCTGGGCGATATGCTGGCCAATGCTGCCGGTGCCAAGGATCAGCATGGTTTTCCCCTTGAGCCCCTGATAGGGGTGGCTCTGCCAGAGGCGCTGCCTCTGCTGTTCCCGATAGAGAGGAATTTGTCGCATCAGGCTGAGCAGATGGCCAAAGACATATTCGCTCATCAGCGGGCCAAAGATGCCGCGTACATTGGTAAGCTGGTAGTCGCGCCGACTGTCCGGGTCGAGCAGTACGTCCACTCCGGCATAGGTAGACTGGAACCATTTGAGTTTTCCCGCCTTGGGGAGGAGCGGTTTGGCACGGGCCGGTTCTGCCATCAGAATATGGGCTTCGCCGATCAGCGTCTCGGCATCGCTCTGGTTATCGGCCCGCAGAATGCGCAGATGGGGGAGATTGGCGGCCTTGAGCAGACGTTCGTAGTGAGCATTATCCTGGCTGAGCAAAAGAAGGGTACGTTGGCTCATACTCTTGTTCCTTATCAGAATTTGCGGCGCGACAAGATGCCGCTCTCGTCCCATCTTACCCGAGTTGCCAGCGCAACATAGCCGACCAGGGCGCTTTTTCGTTTTCGCCGCGCCCCTCGTGGGCTACAATCTGCCCCACATTTTGCAGAGGATCCGACTCCAGTGTTTGGTGACAAGTTTTATAAGCGACTGGCCGAGCTACAGCCTTGGCAACAGACCGTCTACACCCTGGCGCTGGCAGAGCGCATGTACCCCAACTATGCCCTGTTCAGTCAGGCCTCCGGCTTTGGCAATGCAGACGCCTTCCGGCATGCGCTGGATCAGATGTGGAATTACCTGACCGTCAAGGGTTCCCGGGTCAATCTGGGAGCCATTCTCGAAGAGTTCGAAGCCCATATTCCGGATCCCCGCAAGTTTGAATCCTACGGTGCCTATCCGGCACTGGATGCCTGCGTGGCGCTGGGCTGTGCCTACAACTCGGTGATCTGCCGTGTTGGGGAAGAAGCCAACGATGCCAGTCATGCCTCCGTCGGTACCGTTGCCGGTTTTATCGAGATGATGGAAGAGCGGGATCTGACCGAAGAGGAGCTCTACGAGCACGAATACATGGAAGCCGAGCTGGAGTTTCAGGTCGAGCTGCTCAAGCGGGTTGCCCATGAGCGCGACAGCGACCGTATTCTGGCCATCAAGGCCTTTGCCGCTCAGGATGGCGTCTCCAACATCGGGATCAGCCTGGAAGAGTAATCGCCGGTGCCAACCACTAAAAAAAGCTCCCGTTTCGGGAGTTTTTTTATGCCTGTTCGGCGGTCAGGGGGCGGACGCTCAACACCGGGGCGGCATCGATTCCGTCGGCATTCATCATGGCGGAGATGCGCTGCAGGGAGGAGAGCAGCAGGGTTTGCTCCCAGGTTTCAAGGGATTGAAAGCGCTGAATAAAGCTCTCTTGCAGTGGTGTCGGCGCCTCGGCCAGCAGGGCGCGGCCGGCATCGGTCAGGGTCGCGTGTACCTTGCGCTTGTCGGTCTCGCTGCGAACGCGCTGCACCAGCTGGCGGCTCTCGAGGCGATCCATGATGGTGGTGGCGGTGGCCTGACTCATGTTGGTGTGGTCGGCCAGCTGGCGCATGGAGATCTGGCCCAGCTCATCAATCCCTTTGAGCAGCAAGAGTTGTGGCGAGGTAAGACCCGCCTCCTTGATCAAGCGCTTGGAGTGCATGTCGATGGCACGAATGATCTGGCGCAGCGCTACCAGCACTTCATCATGTTTTTCCATGGTGTCGGAGTAGGAAGTCGGGTTGAAAGGGTGAAAATTCTGCTCCCGGCAGATAAAAAGGTCAATATAGTTATTGCTCAAATGGTTTATGTTCAAATTAATTTTGTGTTAGTTTAGCCCCTCTTTGCGCTGTTTAACCTGACAAGAGAGGAGTAAACATGACCAATGAACTGGATATCAAGACCCTGGCCAGCGGCCTGAAAGTCGTGCGAGTTCGCTATGAACTACCTGATACATCAGCCTTTGTCCGCTATCAGCCCGCCTACGATGAAGACCCGAACAACCTCAAGGTTCACCACTACGATGGCGAACTGCCGCTCTCCTGTAGCGAGACAGGTACTTTCAACCTAAAGGAGTTGGTAAACGAATTGCGCTACGCCTATGTGCTGGTGCACCTCTTTCCTGACGAAAGCGCCATGAACTTCTATCTGACCGGCCTCGATACCGGTCTGGCCCAGCTGGAGTTTATCGGCGGCTCCTACGACTTCAATCGCCTCTGGATCACCAGCGGTGTCTCCAATCTGGGGGTGCCCATGGCCATCTTCCTCGGCAAGCGCCATGCAGTGAACGGTCAGCCTTCGGTCACTCTGGTGGATCACCGTGAACAAGCGGCCGGCAAGCTGGTCTATCGCGCCATCGGTGGCGCCGGTGATCACGTGGGCGAAGAGTTTTTCAACAACGACTAAGGAGGCTGGATGAGAGCAAGCAAAGGGCTATTTAAAGGCCTCAACCCCACCATGGCCATGACGGCGTTGACCGTCATCACCCTGTTTCTGCTGTTCGGGGTCTTTGTCCCCGAGACCGCCGCCAGCTGGTTTGTCGGAGCCAAGGATCAGATTATTGCCGGGTTCAAGTGGTACTACATTCTGGTGGTCGCCCTGTTCCTGTTCTTCGCCGTCTACCTGATGTTCAGCCGCTTCGGCAACATCCGGCTGGGCGACGACGACCAGGTACCGGAGTTCGGCTACTTTGCCTGGTTCGCCATGCTCTTTAGCGCGGGCATGGGGATCGGGCTGGTGTTCTGGAGCATCGCCGAGCCGATGAACCACCTGCAGGGCAACCCTTTTATTACCGAAGGGATGACCCCGGAAGCGGCCCAGATCGCCATGCGCCTCACCTTTTTCCACTGGGGCCTCCATCCCTGGGCCATCTATGTGATCGTCGGCTTGTCGCTGGCCTTCTTCAGCTACCGGCGCAAGCTGCCACTGGCCATTCGTTCCGTGCTCTATCCGCTGCTCGGCGATCGCATCTACGGCTTCTGGGGCCATGCGGCCGACGTGCTGGCGGTGTTCGGTACCGTGTTCGGGGTGGCGACTTCTCTTGGACTGGGGGTCTCCCAGATGAACACCGGCCTCAACCAGATGTTTGGCATGGAAGTATCGCAAACGAACCAGCTTTGGCTGATTGGTGGCATCAGTCTGATCGCCACCCTTTCTGCGGTCTCAGGCGTCGGGCGCGGGGTTAAGATCCTCTCCGAGCTCAATATCTGGTTGAGCGTGTTCGTGCTCGCGCTCTTTCTGGTGCTGGGGCCGACCACCTATATCCTCAACGCCTACGTGCAGAACATCGGTGACTACCTGCAGAACATCGTCAAGCTGAGCTTCTGGACCAACACCGAAGCCAATGGCACCTCGGCCTGGCAGTCGAGCTGGACGGCGTTTTACTGGGGCTGGTGGATCGCCTGGGCGCCGTTTGTCGGCATGTTTATCGCCCGTATTTCGAAGGGGCGAACCATCCGCGAGTTTGTGCTCGGTGTCTTGTTGGTGCCTTCGTTGCTTGGCATGTTCTGGCTCACTGTGTTCGGCGGCACGGCGATGAATCTGGAGTTGTTCGGTGGTGGTGGCGTGGTCGCTGCGGTCAATCAGGATGTGACGCTGGCGCTCTACAAGACGGTCGAGCTGCTGCACTGGGAAACCTTCGGCTGGATCGCCAAGGCTGTGCTGACCCTGCTTATCTGCACCTATTTCATCACCTCCAGTGACTCGGGCACGCTGGTGATTACGACCCTGCTCTCCATCGGTGATCAGGAGCCGCCGGTACTGCACCGTGCCGTATGGGGGCTGGGACAGGGGCTGGTTGCCGCCATCCTGCTGGTCTCAGGCGGCTTGGCAGCCTTGCAGGCTGCCAGCATCATAGCCGCGCTGCCCTTCTCGGTGATCATGCTGGCGATGTGCTATTCGCTGATGCTGGGGCTCAAGCAGGAGAGCCAGCGCCAGTTCGAGTATCGCCAGAACCTCAAGCGCCACGATGGCTCATCCCATATGAGCCTGATGGAGCGAATTGGTCCGGCATAACGGTATCAGCAGGGGGTTAACGCCCTGTCACAGGTAAACCTGGATGCAAAACGGCCGCCCTGGCTATGCCCTCCTTGCGGAGCTCATCATCAGGGCGGCCGTCTGTTATGGGGCCGAGGTTACTCTTCGATAAAGGTCCACTCATCCTTGATGCGGCTGATGGCATCGGTCCGCTTTTTGGCGAGCTGCTCCTTGATCTCTTCCCCCTTGTAACCGGCAGCCACTATCTCTTTTACCGGCACTGCCTGGGCGGCTGCCAACGCTTCGGCCACGTAGTCCGGCTCGGCGTAGACCCTCTCCTCGAAACCGGTGCGGCCATGGAAGTCGGCGCGGCAGGCATCCAGCAGCTGGGCAAAGCGCTCGGGGCGGCGCCAGGCATCAGCCTTGTCGAACACCTTGAGCAGGGTAGCGGGCTTGAGCTCAAAGGCGATGTGGATGTGGGTGTGCAAATCGCTCACCAGCAGCGCCAGATCCCGGCACTCATTGGGTACCCTGAACCGCTCGCACAGGGCGCGAATAAGCGGCAGCCCCTTCTGGCCGTGTCCGTGATGGCTGGGCCAGAACTCCTTGGGGGTTACTCCCTTGCCAAGGTCGTGGCAGAGGGCGGCAAAGCGGACGGTCAATTCCGGGGAGATCCGGCACGCCTGCTCCAGTACCATCAGGGTGTGGATGCCGGTGTCGATCTCCGGGTGCCACTTGGCCGGGGCGGGGACGCCGAACAGGGCATCGATCTCGGGGAAGAGTGCCTTGAGGGCGCCACACTGGCGCAGCACCTCGAAGAAGATCTGTGGGGTTGGCCCCAGCAGCACTTTTTCCAGCTCCTTCCAGACTCGCTCCGGCGTGAGGTGGGCCAGCTCGCCAGCCGCTGTCATTTTGCTCATCAGGGCGAGGGTCTCTGGCGCGATGACAAAGCCCTGGGCGTGGAAGCGGGCGGAGAAGCGGGCGACCCGCAGGATGCGCAGCGGGTCTTCGGCAAAGGCGGGGGAGACGTGGCGCAGCAGCCGTTTTTCCAAATCCTCAATGCCGCCGTAGGGATCGTGGAGCTCTCCCTGTTCATCTTCGGCGATGGCGTTGATGGTGAGATCCCGACGCAGCAGATCCTGCTCCAGCGTCACATCGGGGGCGGCGTGGCAGACAAAGCCGGTGTAGCCCTGACCCTGCTTGCGTTCGGTACGGGCGAGGGCATACTCCTGCTGGGTTTTGGGGTGAAGAAACACGGGAAAGTCGCGGCCGACCTGGGTAAAACCCAGCGCCAGCATCTGCTCCACGGTGGCGCCGACCACCAGATAATCCCTGTCGCCCTGCGGCAATCCCAGCAGGCGATCCCGCACTGCTCCCCCAACCAGATAAGTCTGCAAACCATCTCTCCCGTCAACAATCGTGGGGCCGAGTATATCGTCTTTGTTACTGCATTGCTGCCCGACCGTGACCGGGAAAATGTGTGGTAATCGAGTGTGTCAGCAGGGCTTTGACTTGGGCGTGACGAGGCCGTACCCTGCCGCACCAGACGGCTGGCTCTGTATTGCGGAATGGCTTTACTACCGAACAGCCAAAATAAGCCGAAGGAACCGCAGAGTTCCCTATATATCAACGACATGAGAACAACGTGAATCAATCAACCTTCGCAAGCCGGGTTCTGGAGTGGTATGAGCTTCATGGCCGCAAGAGCCTGCCCTGGCAGCAGGAGAAGACTCCTTACCGGGTCTGGGTCTCGGAGATCATGCTGCAGCAGACTCAGGTCGCTACTGTGATCCCCTATTACCAGCGTTTTATGGCGCGCTTCCCCGATGTGGTGGCGCTGGCCGATGCCCCCGTGGACGAGGTGCTGCATCACTGGACCGGATTGGGCTACTACGCCCGGGCCCGCAACCTGCACAAGGCGGCCCAGCATATCCGCGATCATCACCACGGCCTCTTTCCCGAGCGCTTTGACGAGGTGATGGCGCTGCCGGGCATTGGTCGCTCAACCGCCGGGGCCGTGCTGTCGCTCTCTCTGGGTCAGCCTCACGCCATCCTTGATGGCAACGTGAAGCGGGTACTCACCCGCTGGCTGGCGTTGCCGGGTTGGCCCGGCCAGAAGCAGGTTGAGAACGAGCTGTGGGAGATCGCTATCCGGCTCACGCCCAAGCTGGGTGTGGCGCAATACAATCAGGCGATGATGGATATCGGGGCAACGATCTGCACCCGCAGCAAGCCTGCTTGCGAGCGTTGCCCGGTGCGGGCCGATTGCCAGGGGCTGTCGCAAGGCAACCCGACTGCCTATCCCAACAGCAAGCCGAAGAAGAGCATTCCGGCCCGAGATGGCATCATGCTGCTGATCCGTCATGGCGACGAACTGCTGTTGGAGAAGCGACCGCCGCAGGGGATCTGGGGTGGGCTCTACTGCTTCCCGCAGGTCGCCTCGCTGGCGGAGGTGGAGGGTCTGCTGGCGTCCCTTGGCCTGAGTCATCACGGTTATCGGGAACTGGCCGGTTTTCGCCATACATTCAGTCACTTCCACCTCGATATCCAGCCGCTGCTGATCGAGATTGAGGCGGCGCCAGCGCTGCGCCTCATGGAAGCAGATAACCGACTCTGGTATAACTTACGCCATCCTGCCGAGGTGGGGCTGGCGGCCGCCACGGCCCGTCTGCTCGCCTATCCGGAGCTACAACCATAGAGGTCAACATGAGCCGTACTGTATTTTGCCAACGCCTGAAAAAAGAGGGCCCGGGCCTGGATTTTCAACTCTACCCGGGTGAACTCGGCAAGCGGATTTTTGACAACATCAGCAAGGAAGCCTGGGCCGAGTGGCAGAAGAAGCAGGTGATGCTGATCAACGAAAAAAAGCTCAATATGATGAATCTTGAGCATCGTCAGTTGCTGGAAAAAGAGATGGTCAGCTACCTGTTTGAAGCGGGTGAAGTGCAGATCGAGGGTTATACCCCTCCCAGCCAGTAAGCAATCGAGCTGTAGTACCTGTGAGCGGGGAGTGGAGCCAAAGGTGGTCAGCCTCCCCTTGTTTACTCGCGGCATATGAATGATGGGCGGCTCTGCCGCCCTGTTTGAGGATCCTATGGGCCGAATTTTCTGGCTGCTGTGCACCCTGCTGTTTCTCTCTGCCTGTTCATCTTCTCCCAAGCCCAGCGGGAATGAAGATGACGATCTCGTCAACGGCAAGGACATCCGCGGCTTTGAACACATGATCAGTGCGCTCTCCCATAACGTGAACGAAATATGGGGACGAGAGGCGCTGTTTGCGGGCAAGTATGACTACGTCAAATATACGGATCAGTACAAGAGCCGTGCCCACATCGACTTCTCCAGCGGCCATATCATGGTCGAGACGGTATCTGGCATAGACCCCCGTGCTCACCTGCGTCGCGCCATTGTCGAGACCCTGCTGACACCGGACGATCCGGCCGAAGTGGATCTTTACTCCGACCGGGAGATCATGCCCGGCGGCGAACCTTTCCTCTATGGCCAGGTGGTGGACAATCAGCGTCAGCCCATTCGGGCATCCTGGCGTGCCGAACGCTATGCCGACTACCTGCTGAACACGGCGATGAAGAAGCGGACCCTTGGCATTCGCACCATCTTCTTCGTTGATATCCCCATGGTGGCCAACCACGAAGACAGACGGGGCTACAAGTACGCCAGCCTGATCCGTGAAGCCTCCCGCAAATACGGGGTCTCTGAAAGCCTGATCTATGCGGTGATCAAGACCGAGAGCAGCTTCAACCCCTATGCGGTGAGCCATGCCAATGCCTACGGCCTGATGCAGGTCATTCCGGCAACCGCCGGTCGAGACGTCTACGTGCGGGTCAAGGGCAAGAGCGGTCAACCGACCCGGGAAGACCTGTTCAATCCGGCCTACAACATCGATGTCGGGACTGCCTATCTGCATCTGCTGCAGACTGTCTATCTGTCGGATATTCAGGATCCCCAGTCTCGTCGCTATGCGGTGATCTCCGCCTATAACGGTGGGGCTGGCGGGGTGCTCAACACCTTCTCCAGCGATCGCAAGGCGGCGCCCGGCATGATTAACCAGCTCTCACCCGAGGCGGTGTATCAGGTGCTGACCGAGCAGCATCCCAAGGCGGAGGCGCGTCGCTATCTCTACAAGGTCAATCAGGCCGAGAAGGGGTTCAAGCGAACATTTGCCAGCCGTTCCGGTTAACGGGTCGCAGCGGCAGAACGGAAAATGAAAAAGGGCGCTTTCAACAGCGCCCTTTTTTACGTCTGGTCAGTCAGGGATCATCCCGGCCTTACTTGGCGATGAAGCCGCCTTTGGCCTTGGGCGCCGCGCCCACCTTCTCCAGACTTTCCACATCAAGCTCGGTCTTGTTCCAGCTGTGGTCCACCTCTCCACGGATGCGGATCAGATCGTCCGGTCCTACCTCGGTGCCACGCCATACCTTCTCGTCAACCTCGACCTCTACTTCACCGCTCTCGTCGCGGAACAGGTAGTTTTCACCACCAAGGTGCTTGACCAGCTTGCCCTCCAGCGTGGCCCAGCTGTCATCGGCCAGATCCTTGAGTTGCGCCACGGAGACCTTGTTCTGTTCCATCGGGCCCGTGTAGGCCGCCATGGCGAAAGAGGATACGGACATCAGGGTCAACATTCCGATAATGGCTGCGCTTGCTTTGTTCATTTCATGCTCCTGTCGTTGGGATGGGGGCATTGTGAAGAGGTGGGCGTGAAACAAGCGTGAAAGCCTCCTCTTTATTTGCGAGAAGGTGATAAATCAAAAAAATGCGCGCTTTTTTCGACAGCGACCGGACTCGAAGCGGGTTAAAAATGGGAGAAGAGAGCACATGTTTTGTGAGCGCAATCGATTCTATTGCGCGAAAGGGTAGGTGAAGGTTTAGCCAGATCGCTAATCTGTCGTCTTGATCAGGCGTCAGTGGAGATCTGTCTCTTCCCAAAGAGATCTCCGTTCGAGGAAAGCGAGCAGGGGTAACCCTTGCCGAACAATGAGAATAACAAAATGAAAAAGTGGCTTGTTTGTTTATTGGGGTTGATGGCGTTGACCGTTCAGGCGGTCGAGCGTCCTGCCTTTTCCCGTATCGTGATGTTTGGCGACAGCCTCTCCGATACCGGCAAAATGTACCAGAAGATGAAAGGGTATCTACCCTCCAGTCCCCCCTATTTCAAGGGGCGTTTCAGTAATGGGCCAGTCTGGCTGGAAGTGTTGCAACAAGAGCATTTCCCGGGGCTTAAGCTGGCCAACGAGGCTGAAGGCGGTGCTACTGCGGTGGCCTATAACCACCTTGGCCCCCTGAATGGCTGGCTTGGCTTCTGGTCCTGGGATCCCAAGTATCAGGTGATCAACAACCTTGAGTACGAGATCAAACAGTTTCTGAAAAAAGACAAGTTCCGCCCCGATGATCTGGTGGTGATTTGGGTAGGGGCCAACGACTATCTGGCCTATGGCTGGAACAAGGAGAAGGATGCGGATCGGGTGGTCGCCACCATTCAGGCCGCAGCGAATAATCTGGTTTTAAATGGGGCCAAACAGATACTGCTGTTCAACATTCCTGATCTGGGGCAGACCCCGTCGGCTCACAGCATGAAGGTGGTCGACAAGGTGCGTCATGTGGCCAAATACCATAACCAGCGTTTGCAGGCGCTCACCAACGAGCTTGCCCCTCTTGGCATCGTGAAGCTGTTCGAAGTAGACAAGCAGTTTGACGAGATGGTGCGCGACCCGCAGCAGTTCGGGCTCAGCGATATCGAACATGCCTGCTACGGCGGTGGCTATGTCTGGAAGCCCTTTGCCAAGATGCCGAAAGCAGCGGCGCTGACGCTGCCGGAGCAGCTTGCCATTGCGAGCAACCCGATCCTGGCGCAGGCTGTTGTCAGCCCCGAGTTGATGCGGGCGGCCATGACGGCCAATTGCGAGGGCAACATGTTCTGGGATCAGGTTCACCCGACTCGTACCGTGCATAAAGTTCTGGGTCAGCGTGTGGCCGATTTTATCGAGCAGAACTACGAGTTCATCCGTCAGTAACACCCCTTCCGGGCCAGCGACAGGCTGGCCCATTTCCCCGCAGAATGATGCATTCATCCCTTTCTTGGTCAAATAACAGACATTTGTTGCTGTTTTTGTGATGTCATTGAGTTAAAGTGTTATTTGTTAATTGATATCAGGTACTTGAAAATAGGCTAACGTTGATATGCTGCGATCGTGTTTGTGCGATTGCGCCTATAAGACGAGGTGATATCAATCAACCTCCTCCTACATAAAGTTGCAGAGGCTAAGACATGAAAAAATCATTGATTACCTTACTGGTTACCGGTTTGCTCGCTGCCAACGCACAGGCGGCCGGTCAGGACAACACCTGGTATGGCGGTGCCAAACTGGGCTGGTCCAACTTCTATGGCATTGATGAAAGCAACGCTTTGACTCTTGGCAATGAGACCAATGATGCTCTGGGCGCCGGCGTGTTTGGTGGCTATCAGGTCAACAAGAACCTGGGGATCGAGCTGGGCTATGACTACCTGGGTAAATATAAATACGATGCGGTGAAAAGCGGGGCAGCATTCAGTGATGAAGTCACTGCACAGCTGGCGCAGTTGACCCTCAAACTGGGCTTCCCGGTGACCGATAGCCTAGATCTCTATGGCCGCGTTGGTGGTGGTTATGGCTGGGCGGATGCCAAGAGCGATGTCTTCAAGGATGACAGCCGCTTTGTTGTCGTAGGTGCTCTGGGTGCTGAATATGCCTTCAACCGCGACTGGGCTGCTCGCCTCGAGTATCAATATTCCACTCCGTATGGCAGCCGTGACGACACCGGTCTGCGTATGGACAACGGCCTGCTCTCGCTGGGCGCTGTCTATCGCTTCGGTCAGGTTGCTCCTGTGGTTGCCGCACCGGCTCCTGCGCCGGCACCAGCACCCGAGCCTGTTATTGTCGAGAAGCAGTTCACCCTGAGCTCCGACGTGCTGTTTGACTTCAACAAGGCAACGCTGAAGCCGAAAGCCAGCGAGGCTCTGGACAACCTCTACAGCCAGATTGAGTCTGCGCGTCCGAAGGATGGCGTCGCCACCGTGATCGGTTACACCGACCGCATTGGCTCTGACTCCTACAACCAGAAGCTCTCCGAGCAGCGTGCCCAGACCGTTGCTAACTATCTGGTAGGCAAAGGGATCCCGGCCAGTAAGGTCAATGTGGAAGGGCGTGGCAAGGCTTCCCCGGTTACCGGCGACAGCTGCGTCAGCAAGTCCAAGCGCGAGCTGATCGTCTGCCTGGCTCCGGATCGCCGTGTCGAAGTGAAAGTGGAAGGGGTCACAGAGGCCCAGCAGTAATCGTCTGACTGGTGCCGCCGTGGTTTAACCCTGGCGGCATTGGTAAGAGATGAAGAAAAGCCAGTCAGTGATCTGACTGGCTTTTCTATTGGGGAAGATCCGGCAATTCGACGGCTCTCAGGAGGGGAGTGGCATGACCCGGTTACGGCCAAGCTCTTTGGCCTTGTAGAGCAGTTTATCGGTTCGCTCGACCAGACAGTCGGCACTCTCCTGACCGTTGAACTCGCCCACGCCGAACGAAGCGGTGATGTGATCGATGCGCCGGCCTGACTTGCGATCCAGAATCGACATCCGCTCGATGGCGCGGCGCATGCTCTCTGCCATCTGCCTGGTCAGTGCCAGATTGCGATGGGGCACCAGCATGGCGAACTCTTCGCCACCCAGCCGATAAGCTGTCACGCCCTCCTTGCAGGCATCGCGCAGCCGCTTGCTGAAAGCGCGCAGCACCTGATCGCCAAGCAGGTGACCATATTCGTCGTTGAAGTTCTTGAAGCGGTCGATGTCGGCAAGGATCAGCGAGAAGG
Organism: Aeromonas sp. HMWF016; assembly: GCF_963878195.1. NCBI lineage: Bacteria > Pseudomonadati > Pseudomonadota > Gammaproteobacteria > Aeromonadales > Aeromonadaceae > Aeromonas > Aeromonas sp. HMWF016. The sequence goes on along the minus strand of NZ_CAWNWX010000077.1, from coordinate 15,280 downwards.
GCTGCTGGCTGCGGATCAGGCTCTCCAGTTCGAGGTCAAAGGCGCGCCGGTTGAGCAGGCTGGTGAGGGCATCCTCGTTGGCCAGCTTGCGGGTCTCGTTGAGCGCAGCCCGCAGCTCCTTGATCTCTTTTTCGGCATTGCTGAGCTGGTTGCGAAAGTGCATGGTCGACATGCGTACATCCCGCGATTCACGCACCAGATCGCGCAGGATACCCATGGTGTCTTCCAGACTGAAACCCTCGTCGTCGATACGGCTCAGCTTGTCGAAGCTCTTGTCGAGCATCTCCTGAAACATGCCGGTATCCGAGATGGCATCCTGCATGGAGTGGCCCAGCTCGTTGGCCATGGCGGCGAGGTTGAGCTTCATCGCCTCCATCTGCTTCTCGTCCTGAGCCGCCAGATATTGGTGGTAGAGGCGCTCGCAGGTGGTGAGGGAGCAGGTGCCCTGCAGCTTGACCGCCTGATCGATCGCCTGATTGAGCTCGGGCATGCTGGCCGCAACGTAGTTGTACCAGAGGTGATAGTTATCCGGCGTCGTGGGGATCTGGTACTTGATCATCAGGGGAACTGCCTGCTTGAGATAGGCGGCAGATTGGGCAAATGTGTCCTTACTCATGAGTTCTGTGTCTCATCATGCCAGCGAACTGAAGATAGTATGACAGAGAGATTGGCCAAAAGGCAGCCGATGGATGCCATTCGCCCCCCCCTCCGATATAATGGCACCGTTACCACCTACCCTAAGGCCTGCTTATGTCTCAAAAAGATCCTTTCCTCGAACGCGAGGCCGAAAAATACGAGAATCCCATCGCCAGTCGCGAGATGATCCTCGACCTCATCAAGGGCCACGAAAAACCCATGTCACGGGAAGAGCTGGCCAAGGTTCTCAAGCTGACCGATGAAGAGCCACTGGAAGCCCTGCGTCGCCGTCTGCGTGCCATGGAGCGCGATGGACAGCTGGTCTTCACGCGCAACCAGTGTTATGCCCTGCCGGATCGCCTGAATCTGGTGAAAGGCTACGTACTCGGCCACAAGGATGGCTTCGGTTTCCTGCGTCCCGAGGGTGGTGGCCCGGATCTGTATCTGAACAACCGTGAAATGCAGCGTCTGATGCACGGCGACTATGCGCTGGTGCAGCCGACTGAAATCGACCGCAAGGGGCGCCAGGAGGCGCGTCTGGTGCGTCTGCTCAAATCCCGCGAGGCGGATATCGTCGGCCGTTACTTCGTCGAGAACGGCGTCGGTTTCGTGGTGCCGGATGACAGCCGCATCGGCCAAGACATCATCATCCCGGAAGGGGAGAATAAGGGGGCTCGCCAGAGCCAGGTCGTGGTCGTGCGCATCAACCAGCGCGCCACTGCCCGCTTCAACGCGGTCGGTACCGTGCTGGAGGTGCTGGGTGAAAACATGGCGCCCGGCATGGAGATCGAAATCGCCCTGCGTACCCACGGTATTCCACACACCTGGCCGGAAGAGGTGACCAAAGAGGTCGCCGGTCTCGGCGAACAGGTGCCGGAAAAAGCCAAAGAGGGCCGTATCGACCTGCGTGCCCTGCCGCTGGTCACCATCGACGGGGAAGATGCCCGTGACTTCGATGACGCCGTCTTCTGTGAAGCCAAGCGTGGTGGCGGCTGGCGTCTGTGGGTTGCCATTGCCGACGTTTCCGCCTACGTGAAGCCGGGCACAGCTCTCGACACCGAAGCCTATCAGCGCGGCAACTCCGTCTACTTCCCCGAGTTTGTGGTGCCCATGCTGCCGGAGGTGCTCTCCAATGGCCTCTGTTCGCTCAACCCGCAGGTTGACCGCCTCTGCATGGTGTGCGAGATGACCATCTCCGCCTCTGGCCGCATGTCCGGCTACAAGTTCTACGAAGCGGTAATGAACTCCCACGCCCGTCTGACCTACACCAAGGTGGCGGCGATCCTCGACGGGGATCCCAAACTGCGCCAGCAGTATGACCCGCTGGTGGGCCATATCGAGGAGCTCAACAACCTCTACAAGGCGCTCAAGCATGCCCGTCATCAGCGCGGCGCGGTGGAGTTCGAGAGCGAGGAGACCCGCTTCATCTTCAACGCCCAGCGCAAGATCGACCGCATCGTGCCGCTGGTGCGCAACGACGCCCACAAGATCATCGAAGAGTGCATGATCCAGGCGAACGTGGCTGCCGCCCGTTACATCGAGAAGAACGAAGCTGCCGCCCTGTTCCGGGTGCACGACCGTCCGGGTGAAGAGCGTCTGACCGGTTTCCGTGACTTCCTGGCCGAACTCGGTCTGGAGCTCAAGGGCGGTCTTGAGCCCGAGCCGAAGGACTTCGCCGAGCTGGCTGCCAAGTTTGAAGGGCGCCCCGATGCGGAGCTGCTCTCCACCATGCTGCTGCGCTCCATGCGTCAGGCTATCTATCAGGCTGACAACATCGGTCACTTCGGTCTGGCCCTGAAGTCCTACGCTCACTTCACCTCGCCGATCCGTCGCTACCCCGACCTCATCCTGCACCGCGCGATCAAGTATCAGACCGCCAAAGAGCAGCAGGCCAACCTGCGCCACAAGTGGACTCCGAGCGGTGGTTACCACTACCAGCTGGAAGAAGTGGATCCGATGGGCGAGCACTGCTCCATGACCGAGCGCCGTGCCGACGATGCCACTCGCGATGTGGCCGACTGGCTCAAGTGCGAGTACATGCTGGATCACGTGGGTGACGAGTTCGACGGCGTCATCGCCAGCGTCACCGGCTTTGGCTTCTTCGTGCGTCTGGCCGAGATCCACATCGACGGTCTGGTGCACGTCAGTACCCTCACCAACGACTACTACCAGTTCGACCCGCTGCACCAGCAGCTGATTGGCGAGAACTTCCGCCGCCGCTACCGTCTGGGTGACAAGGTGCGGGTCAAGGTGATGGGCGTCAATCTGGACGATCGCAAGATCGACTTCGTGATGGTGGAAGAGCCCCTCAAGGCCACCGGCAAGAACGCCAAAGAGATGGCGCGCAAGCAGGCCGAGATCAAGAAAGAGAAGGCCAAAAGCGCCGAGCGCCACGAAAAGCGCAAAGAGAAAGATGGCAAGGAGAGCGGCAAACCCGCCAAGGGTGGCCGTGCCAAACCCAGCAACAGACGACCGGGCAAAAAAGCTCGCGATAAGGCCAAGAGCACTAAATGAGTACTGAACTGATCTACGGCATTCACGCTGTTACCGCGCTGCTGGAGCGCACTCCCGAGCGTTTCATCGAAGTGTGGGCCCTCAAGGGGCGGGATGACGACCGGCTGCAACCCCTGCTGGCCGAGCTGGAATCCCTCGGCCTCAAGGTGCAGAACGTGAACCGCAAGACCCTTGATGACAAAGCGGAAGGCAACAATCATCAGGGCATCATGGCCAAGGTGATCGAAGCGCCGAAGCTCGCCGAGCACGATCTGGCCAGCCTGCTGGACGAGCTGGCGGCACAACAGAGCCAACCCTTCCTGCTGGTGCTGGATGGTGTGACTGACCCGCACAACCTCGGCGCCTGCCTGCGCAGCGCCGATGCTGCCGGGGTGCACGCGGTGATCGTGCCGCGCGACAAGGCCACCGGCCTGACTCCGATCGTGCGCAAAGTCGCATGTGGTGCCGCCGAAGTGGTGCCGCTGATTCAGGTCACCAACCTGGCTCGCACCCTGCGCGAGCTGCAGGAGCGCGGCGTCTGGATCGTCGGCACCGCTGGTGAGGCCGATCACGACCTCTATCAGGCCAAGCTGACCGGCCCGATGTCGCTGGTGATGGGCGCCGAAGGCAAGGGCATGCGCCGTCTGACCCGCGAGCACTGCGACGAGCTGGTGAGCATCCCGATGGCGGGGGCGGTATCCAGCCTCAACGTTTCGGTGGCGACCGGCGTCTGCCTGTTTGAAGCCGTGCGTCAGCGCCGTGCTTGATCATGCTGACTGACAGACCCCCCTTCGATTGGGCGCAGGTCGCAGATAGAGAGGAGGCCGCGCGCCTCCTCTCTTTTGCCCGCCCGCTGACCCTCAGCCCGAAAAGCTGCCTCTGGCACGCCGGCGACAGCCCGGATCTGCTGGTCAGGGTGGAGCAGGGGCTGCTGCGGGCCAAGCTGGTGCTGGAGGATGGCCGCGAGTACATCAAGGAGTTCTATTGGGAGGGGGACGAGTTTCTCGACTTCCACCACCTGCTCAGTGGCGAGCCGGCCCGCTACAGCGTGGAGGCGCTGGAGCCCTGCCGTCTGCAGTTGTTCAGTCTGGCCGACTTGCGCCAGCTGCCCGGCTGGCCGCGCTGGTACCAGCACCTGCTGGAGGTGCAGCTGCGCATCAAGGAGGAGAAGGAGCAGTTGCTGCTGACCGGCAGCCCGCAGGCACGCTATCAGCACTTTCTCGACAGCTTTCCCGCACTCGATGCCAGAGTGCCCGACCACCAGATCGCCGCCTATCTCGGTATCACTCCCATCAGCCTGAGCCGCATTCGCAAGCGACTGAAAGAACTTAACAAAGGTTAATGCAGGGCACTGGCGCCACGATTATGCTGGCAGGCCGAACCGATAAGGAGTTGCCGATGAACTGGATCTTGAAACCCTGGTCTGAACTGACCACTGACGAGTTGTATGAGTTGCTGGCGCTGCGGGCCGAGGTGTTCGTGGTGGAGCAGACCTGCCCCTTTCAGGATCTGGACGGGCTCGATCGCCGCGAAGGGGTCTGGCACCTGCTCGGCTATCAGGGCGATCTGCTGGCCGCCTATGCACGGATCATGGCGCCCGGCATCGGCGATGAGAGTGGTGCTGCCATTGGCCGGGTGGTGACCTCACCCAAGGCGCGTGGCGGTGGTCTCGGTCACCAGCTGATCGGCGAGGCGGTGCAGGCGTGCGAGGCGCGCTGGCCGACCCACAGCATCTGGCTGGGGGCGCAGGCCCATCTGCAGGGCTTCTACGGCCAGCACGGTTTTGTGGCCGAGGGGGAGGGATATGTCGAGGACGATATCCCCCATATCGGCATGCGCAAGACGGTGGCCTGACAGGCCGGCAGCATTCGCTTGATTCGTTGCCCGGATCGGGTGATGGCCCGGCAGGGGGTCTGGCGGGTAAATTCATGCCCTGATGATCGGATGAGGTTCACTATAAGTTTTAGTTAGGTCATTTCCCTAAAACTCATAAATTATATTTATAGTTAGCCGTTCTGGCTGCAAATAGCCCTGCAACGGCTGTGGTGAGCCCGGAGTGGCACAGCTCCGATTTGCCAGATGCACAGAATGCAGAAGGGCCATCCCGCAGGATGGCCCTTCTTGTTTAGCGTTCAGCTATCACTTCTTCTTTTTCTTCTTGGTCGCTTTCTTCTTGCCATCGACCGGCTTTTTCTTCTTCACCGGCACCCGCGCTTCTTTATGTTTGGGGCGCAGCTCGTCGATCACCCGGCGCTTGAGGCGCTCTTCGGTGTAGCGCTCGATCTTGGCGACCATCGCCATATCGTGCGCTTCCACCAGGCTGATGGCACAGCCGCGGTTGCCGGCGCGGCCGGTACGGCCGATCCGGTGGACGTAGACATCGGCGCCGTAGGGCATGTCGTAGTTGATGACATGGCTGACGTTCGGCAGGTCGATGCCGCGGGCGGCGACGTCGGTGGCGATGAGGAAGGGCACTTCACCCTCGTGGAACTTGCGGATCGACTCGATACGCTTGCTCTGCTCCATCTCGCCACGGATCCAGGCGCAGGAGATGCCTGCCGCCTGCAACTGGCCGGAGAGCTCCGCCAGACGCTCGCGGGTCTTGACGAAGACGATGGCTTTCTGGGTGTCCGGATCTTTCAGGATATGAACCAGCAGCGCCAGCTTGTGGGCGGCGTCATCGGCCAGATGGATCCACTGGGTGATGGGGCGACGCTCACTGCGCGGCGGCTCGGCGTGCAGCTCCACCGGATCGTTGAGGATTTCGCTGGCGAACTTCTCAAGGCCGGCCCCTTCCAGGGTGGCGGAGAAGAGCATGGTGTGCTTGCGGTAGCGCGCCTCTGCCACGATGCGGTTCACATCCTTGATGAAGCCCATGTCCAGCATGCGGTCCGCTTCGTCCAGTACCAGTACCTCGATGTCGTGGCTCTCGAACTCCTCTTTCTCGATGTACTCGAGCAGACGGCCCGGGGTGGCGACCACGATATCGGTGGTCTTGGTCAGGGCAGGCAGCTGCTCTTCATGGCTGACGCCGCCGATGATGGTTTCGATGCTGAGGTTGGTGTGGGCCGCCAGCGCCTTGGCGTGGGCAGTCACCTGCAGCGCCAGCTCGCGGGTCGGGGTCAGGATCAGCATGCGGCAGGGGCCCGGCTTGCGGCGCGGGAAGTCCAGCAGGTGCTGGAGTGCCGGCAGCAGGAATGAGGCGGTCTTGCCGGTACCGGTCGGAGCGGATGCCAGAATATCGCGGCCGTCCAGGGCTGGCTCCAGTACCATCTGCTGGATGGTAGTGGGGCGGGTGAATCCCATCTCGGCCAAAGCCCGGTTGAGGGCAGGGTGCAGGTCGAAATCATCAAAGGACTGGCTCATGGCAATACTCGGTCATTAAGGAAACGGCAGATTATAGGCGATTATCTCGTCGGCTCCTATGGCGAGTGTGGCTTAGTCGCTATAATCGCCAACCATTTTTCAGATGACGGGGGCCAGATGGGGCGTAGTCGCGGTTTTACCTTCAAACAGTTCCATATCAATCACGATCGCTGCGCTATGAAGGTGGGCACCGACGGCATCCTGCTCGGTGCCTGGGCCCCGGTCGAACAGGCGCGACGGGTGCTCGATATCGGCTCCGGCAGCGGCCTCATCGCCCTGATGCTGGCCCAGCGCAGCAGATCTGACTGCCATATCGACGGGGTGGAGCTGGATAGTGATGCAGTGATCCAGGCCAGAGAGAACGTCGCTGCCTCCCCCTGGGCTGATCGCGTGGCCATCATCGAAAGCGCGGTGCAGGGGTATCAGGCCGACCCTTACGATCTGATTGTCTCCAATCCCCCTTACTTCGTGGCAGGCCAGTCATTTAGCGATCCGGCGCGGGCGATGGCTCGCCATACCGGCGCCCTCGACAGCCATGCGCTGCTGGCTGCCTGCGACCGACTGCTGGCTCCGAATGGCGAGGTGGCACTGGTGCTGCCGACGGCCATGGCTGATGAAATTTTATGCATCTCGGCGGATTATGATCTGCATGGCATTTGTTATACAGCTGTTATCACCAGAGAGGGTAAAGAGGCAAATCGTGTTTTATTGCGACTTGGCAGAGGATTAAACAGGTGTGAAAGGGGGGATATTGTGATCCATTCTGCTGATGGAGCCTATTCCGACAGATATATCCAACTGACCAGCCCCTTCTATTTGAAGATGTAAATTTCGTCTTGAACTATTTTTTCATGTCATTATGCTGGTTCCAGATCGAGCGCCCGCTCCAGACCAGCCAAAACCACTGGTCGCGATGAAAAATCAAGCGGGGCTCTTTTTTTACCCATATGAACAAACTGGTCAATGACCGATAAAAACTATAACAAGCAATAATTTACAAGACAGACGAGGTTGAACTTGAAGAAATCACTCACGTTGTCCGACGTTCTCGGATTGGGGTTCATGACCTTCGCCTTCTACCTGGGCGCCGGTAACATCATCTTCCCGCCGCTCGCTGGTTACATGGCTGGCGAACACCTCTCTCTGGCGATGCTGGGTTTTCTGGTTACCGCTGTGGGCCTGCCGCTCATCACCATCATTGCTGTCGCCAAGGCCGGTAACGGCTGGGCTGGCATGACCAAGCTGCTGCCTGCGGGCGTAGCCACTGCACTGGCGGTTGCCATCTACATCATCATCGGCCCGGCCTTTGCGGCTCCCCGTACCGGTCTGGTGGCCTACGAGATGGGTCTCAAGCCCTTTATCGGCGATATGGGTCAGGCGGGTCTGGCTGCCTACACTGTGCTCTTCTTCGGGGTGGCCGTGCTGGTCTCCATGAATCAGGGCAAGCTGATGGACGCCATCGGCAAATACCTGACTCCAGTGCTGATGCTGCTGCTGCTGACCCTGGCGATCGGGGTATTCGTGGCGCCGCAGGGCACCATGCCGGAGTCTGCCGGTGACTATCAGAACAGCCCGTTTGTGAAAGGGATCCTGGAAGGCTACAACACCATGGATACCCTGGCTTCCCTGATGTTCGGTGCCCTCATCGTCGACCTGCTGCGCCAGAAAGGGATTAACGACTACCAGAGCCAGTTCAAGTATCTGGCCATCGCCGGCCTGATCTCGGCCATCGGCCTCTCCGTGGTCTACATCTCCCTGTTCGAGTTGGGCAACACTGCTGCAGGCGTGGCGACCGATGTCAGCAATGGCGGCGCCATCGTCAACGCCTATGTGCTGAGCCTGTTTGGTCAGCCGGGTCAGTTCATTCTGGCAGCCATCATTACTCTGGCTTGCTTCACCACTGCCGTGGGTCTGATCTCTGCCTGCTCCGACTTCTTCCACAATCTGACCGGCATGGCTTACAAGAAGCTGGTCGTGCTGCTGGGCGTTATCTGCGCCGTGGTGGCCAACGTGGGTCTGAGCCAGCTCATCAGCCTCTCCATTCCGGTGCTGGTGGCCATCTATCCGGTTGCCGTGGCGCTGGTGCTGGTCACCTTCCTGAAGGGTTACTTCGGTCGCCCGCGTCTGGTGTTCCGCGCTGTGCTGGTGGTGGCTTTCCTGTTCGGCTGCCTGGATGGTCTGGGTGCTGCCGGCATGAAGATGGATGCGTTTGCCTTCCTGCCGCTGTTTGACAAGGGCCTTGCCTGGCTGATGCCGACCCTGCTGGCCTGCGTGGTAGGGATGGTGGTTCGCCCGGCCGAGAAGCTGGCCGCCGAAGCTGCCTGATAGTTTCCCTCTCTCTGACCAAAGAGCCTGCCTTGTGCAGGCTCTTTTGTTTGTTAATTCCTGCACTTATGCCGGATGCTCTGCGGCCTCCTTTCTCTCTCCCGCTCTTTTGCGACTTCCCTGCGATGACCATTCAGTGATTAATTCTGGCCAAGTAAATTGTTTCAAGATATTAATGTGTGATTGAGATCAAATATCTCTTCTTTATGCTCAGGATGGCTCTCCTCATCCGATTTTCGGGGAGAGCGGGAAGCGAGCATATGGTTGTCAGGTTATCTGCCAGGCAGTGGGTGTAATCAACAAGAACAAGCTGATAAGGCAGATGAGGTTGGGTTTGACGAAATCATTGAAGTTGTCCGACGTATTCGGACTGGGGTTTATGACGTTCGCCTTCTATCTGGGGGCAGGCAATATCATTTTTCCGCCGCTGGCCGGTTTTATGGCCGGTGAGCATCTGGTTGCCGCCATGTGCGGTTTTCTGCTGACGGCGGTGGGACTGCCGCTGATCACCCTGATTGCGGTAGCCAAGGGCAGCTCCGGGCGTGGTGCCGGTGGCTGGACCGAGCTGACCCGCTATCTGCCGGCAGGCGTGGCCACTGCGCTGGCCATCGCCATCTACATCATCATGGGGCCCGCGTTCGCCATTCCCCGCACCGGTCTGGTTGCCTACGAGATGGGGCTCAAGCCCTGGCTCGGCGATGCCGGCCATGCGGGGCTGCTGCTCTATACCCTGAGCTTCTTTGCGCTGGTAATCCTGGTGGCGCTCGATCGCGGCAAGCTGCTCGATGCGGTCGGCAAGTACCTGACGCCGGCCCTGATGGTGATGCTGCTCATTCTGGCAGTCGGGGTCTTTATGGCGCCGCAGGGCTCCATGCCCGATGCCAGCGGCGAGTACGTGGACGCAGCCCTGACCAAAGGCATGCTGGAGGGGTACAACACCATGGATACCTTGGCCTCCCTGATGTTCGGTGCCCTGATCATCGGTTTGCTACGCCAGAAGGGGATTGAGGATTATCGCAGTCAGTTCAAATATCTGACCATCGCGGGCTTGATCTCGGCGGTCGGGCTGTCGGCTGTCTATATCTCGCTCTTTCATCTGGGCAACAGTGCTGAAGGCGTCGCTAGCGATATCAGCAATGGCGGCACCATCGTCAATGCCTATGTGTTGAGCCTGTTTGGCCAGCCGGGTCAGTTCATTCTGGCCGCCATCATCACCCTGGCCTGCTTTACCAGCGCGGTCGGCCTGCTCTGTGCTGGTGCCGACTACTTCCACGGTCTGACTGGCTGGGCCTATCGCAACTGGGTCATGCTGCTGGGGGCGCTCTGTGCGCTGGTGGCCAATGTGGGGCTGAGCGAGTTGATCGGCCTCTCCATTCCGGTGCTGGTGGCCATCTATCCGGTCGCTATCGCGCTGGTGCTGGTCACCTTCCTCAAGGGCTATTTTGGTCGTCCTCGCCTGACGTTTCGCTGCGTGCTGGCGGTGGCCTTCCTGTTTGGCTGTCTCGATGGGTTGGGGGCTGCCGGCATGAAGATGGAGGCGTTTGCCTTCCTGCCGCTGTTTGACAAGGGGCTCGCCTGGCTGATGCCAACCCTGCTGGCCTGTGTGCTTGGCATGCTGGTGCGGCCGGTTGGCGATCTGGCTGCCGAGGCAGCGTAAACGGGTGATTCACCTGCCCGCATAACAAAAGAGGCCAGCTGATGCTGGCCTCTTTGTATTGGTCTTTGAGCAGGCGAACTAGATGCGCGGACCTTCCGGCTTGGGTTTGCCATCCAGACCGTACCAGTGGGTCTGTACGCGCCCGGCGTGCCATTCGAAGGTGCCCCACGGTGCTTTGGCTTGCCAGCGGGGGAAGTTGATGACCACCCGATTGTCTTCGTATTTGTAGAGGGAGGTGCTGATCTGGATATCAGAGAGGATCAGCAGCAACGCCCAGCAGATAAAGAACCACTTCAAGGCAGTCCACATCGTGACTACTCGAAGCAGATTTCGATGGTGGCACGACCAAAATCAGATTCGAAAGGCATCATGATCTTGGTGCCATCGGCGCGGTGAGTGATGGTGTGGTTGGGGCCGGAGACGATGACCGGAGTGGCCATGTCAAATTCATAGCCCTTCTCGCCCAGCATCCGCTTGGCGCCGCCGGTCACCATGTTGGTGATCTCGCCCACCATGTCGGTCACCTCTTCATTGATGGTGGCAGGAGCTTCCCCCAGCATGCGGCGCATGATCTCCAGCGCCAGCCCTTTTTCGAAGCTGATGGAGAGCGAGCCACGGGTCTGCGGGCCGACCATGCCGATCAGGCCTGAGACATCGCCGCGAGCCAGCTCGTCCATCTTGCGTTTCGGTTTGCCCGGTTTGAGTTCCAGCTGTGCCATGGTAGAGAGCACATTGAGCAGAGAGAGCAGGAACGGATTTACAAAATCAGCCTTCATGATGACTTCCTACAGTGGGCGTACAGCGAGCACATTGGCCATGTGCCTCTATCGTCTTATTGGTAATAGTAAAACCATGCAGATGGGCCTGCTCGGAAAACGCGCTATCGATCGCCGTATCGTGCAGCTCGACCACCTCGCCGCAGTCATCGCAGATGAGCAACTGCATCGGGTGAGCGTGATCGAAGTGGCAGCAGAAGATAAATGCGTTCAGCGATTCCACCTTGTGGGCAAAGCCCTGTTCGAGCAGAAAATCGAGTGCCCGGTAGACGGTTGGCGGTTTGGCGTTGGCTTCCGTTTGCTGCAGTTGGGCCAACAAATCATAGGCGCTGATGGCGTTGCCATGTGCCGCCAGCAGGCGAAATACCTGACGTCGGGTCGGGGTGAAGCGGATCCCTCGCTGTACACAGAGTCGCTCGGCTCGTTGTAAAAGTTGGTCTTGATTCATGATCGCGCAATTGCCCTTTCTATTAGCTGGATACTATCACAGGGCCTCGCATGGCGCGGCGACAAAATTCATTTTCTGGGGCTGCTTCACGTTGTGATAAAATCCGCCCCTTTCTTTAGCCAACCCGGATGATTTTTATGCAGGCGCAGCGTTTTTCCATCGCCCCCATGCTGGACTGGACCGATCGGCATTGCCGTTATTTTCATCGACTGATGAGTCGCCAGACCTTGCTCTATACCGAAATGGTGACCACCGGCGCCATCATCCACGGCAAGGGGGATTATCTGGGTTACAGCGAGCAGGAACACCCCATCTCCCTGCAGCTGGGTGGCAGCAATCCGGCCGATCTGGCGCGCTGTGCCAAGCTGGCCGAGGAGCGTGGTTATGACGAGGTGAACATCAACGTCGGCTGCCCCTCCGATCGGGTGCAAAATGGCCGTTTTGGTGCCTGCCTGATGGGTGAACCGGCGCTGGTGGCGGACTGCGTCAAGGCGATGCGCGATGTGGTCGATATTCCGGTGACGGTGAAGACCCGTATCGGCATCGACGATCAGGACTCCTACGAATTTTTGCAGGCTTTTATCGAACAGGTGCGCGATGCCGGTTGTGATACCTTCATCGTCCATGCCCGCAAGGCGTGGCTGAGCGGCCTGAGCCCCAAGGAGAACCGCGAGATCCCGCCGCTTGATTATCCTCGCGTCTATCGGGTCAAGCAGGATTACCCGGATCTCACCATCGCCCTCAACGGCGGTGTCACCTCCATGGAGCAAACCCTTGAGCACCTGCAACACGTCGATGGCGTCATGATGGGGCGCGAAGCCTATCAGAACCCCTACATTCTGGCGCAGGTGGACAATCTGGTGTTCGGCCAGAACAACGCCGTGCTGAGCCGTCACGAGGTGGTGCGGATGATGCTGCCCTATATCGAGCAGGAGCTGGCCAAGGGCAACTACCTCTCCCACATGACCCGCCACATGCTGGGGCTGTTCCAGAACATGCAGGGCGCGCGCGCCTGGCGTCGTCATCTGAGCGAAAACGCCTGCAAGCCGGGGGCGGATATTCAGGTGGTGCTGGATGCCATGGCCAAGGTGCCGGAGTTTGCCGCCAGCGAGCAGAGCGAATAACTCTCCTGTCAGGCAAAGCGAAAAAAGCGCGTCTTGTGACGCGCTTTTTTATTTCAATCGGCTGTGGGCAGAGGCTCAGCTGGCGGGGTGGAAGTTGTGGATCTCCCCCTCGCGCGGGGTGAAGCGGGGATCGCTGTCGCGATACGCCTCTATTTGCAGCATGGTCTGGCAGAAGCTGCCTGCTTTGTCGTACTCCTGCCGGGCGAGATCGATAGCTCGCTCGGCCCGTCGCCGCGTCATCTTATCCGCCTTGCGATCGCTGAACTGCTGTTGCTGATGCAGCATCCAGTCGACAAAGGCTTGCTGGCAGTGAGATTCACTCTCGGCCAGGGCTGGCAGTGTCCAGAGCAGGGAGAGCAGTAACAGGTAGCGCATGATAAATGGCGATCGACAACGGGTGATGGAATCGGAAAGCGGGCATTCTATGCGGCGATATCAGGTGTGAACAGTATCAATAAGAGGGCCGCCCGCAGGCGGCCCTCTTGTGCTTCAGCGCTCTATATCAGCTCAGTGTTTGACGATATAGAGTTGGCGGCTGTAGGCCACATCTTCCGGGTTGTTGATGGGGTAGCCCTTGAGCCAGGGCTTGATGAGCCGGGCGTTGGTGTACTGATAGATGGGGGCGATGGGCGCCTGCTGTTCGAGGATGCTCTCCGCCTGATCGAACAGCCGGCTGCGGGCGCCGCTGTCGCGGGTTTGCGCCGCCTTGTCCAGCAATTGGTCATAGCTTGCATCGGCAAAGCCGGTCATGTTGCCACTGTGGTGAGAGCCCCACAGACCGAGGAAGGCGGACGGATCGTTGTAGTCGGCCACCCAGGAGGAGCGGATCACCTCGAACTGGCCGCTCTGGCGGCTGTCGAGATAGGTTTTCCACTCCTGATTGGTCAGCTCTACCTGAGCGCCCAGTTTCTGCTTCCACATGTTGGCGATGGCGAGCGCCAGCTTCTTGTGTACTTCAGCGGTGTTGTAGAGCAGCGAGAGCTTGAGCGGTTTGTCCGGGCCGTAGCCTGCCTCCTTGAGCAGTACCTGCGCCTTGCTGTCCAGCTCCTGCTGGCTGCTGCTCGAGAGCAGGTTGGCCTTGGGCTCGAAGCTGGCGGTCACATCCGGGGTGAAGTGGTAGGCCGGCTTCTCGCCGGTGCCGAGCACCTTGTCGGCAATCAGGGCGCGATCGATGGTGTAGGAGAGGGCCTTGCGCACCCGTACATCGTTCAACGGCGGCTGACGGGTATTGAAGGCGTAGTAGTAGGTGCCAAGTTGCATCGGGGTATAGACCTCACCCGGGATCTCTTTCATCAGTTTGTCGTACTGCTCCTTGGGGAAGGACTCGGTGATCTGCAGATCCCCCGCCAGATAGCGGTTGGTGGCGGTGGTCTCCTGATTGATCGGCATGAAGATGACCTTGGTCAGCACAGTGTGGGCCTTGTCCCAGTAGTGGGGATTGGGCACCAGCTCGAGCTTCTCGTTGACTACCCGGCTGCTCAGCACGAAGGCGCCGTTGCCGACCAGCTTGCCGGGCTGGGTCCACTTGTTGCCAAACTTCTCGATGCTGGCCTGATGTAGCGGCGACAGACTGGGGTGGGTCAGCAGGCTCAGGAAATAGGGAACCGGTTGGGAGAGGTTGATCTGCAGGGTGTGGTCATCGATCGCCTTGACACCCAGCTCGCTGGCAGGCAATTTGCCAGCCATGATCTCGTCCACCTTGTCGAAGCGGGCAAGCTGGGCAAACCAGGCGAAAGTGGCCGCCTCTTTCGGGTCGACCAGCTTGCGCCAGCTGTAGACGAAGTCGCCAGCCTTGACCGGATCGCCGTTGGACCAGCGAGCATCCGGGCGCAGGTGGAAGGTGAAGAACTGGTTGTCCTTGTTCTCCCAGCGCACGGCAACGGCGGGGACGGGTTTGCCATCCGGTCCTTGGGTCAGCAGCCCCTCGAACAGATCCCGCAGCACCTGCAATTCGGGCAAGCCGACCAGCTTGAGCGGACTGAGACTGGCAGGTTCATCTTTCAGGTGGCGAACCACCACCTGTGTGGCGGCCAGTTCGGTTCCGGCGGGAATATCGGCAGCCTGGACTGCGGCACAGCCCAAGAGGGCCAGCAAGGGGCTCCATCCTTTCATGGGTCGGATCCTTCAAATTGTGTGAAGCGGGGAGAAAACTCGGCGAGAAAATGTCGCCGACAGACGGGAAATCATGATATCCCGTTTACTGGTCTGACCGCCAGCATTCGGCTCTCATCTGTCGCCGGGGCGGCGCCGCGTTGTCGCGTGTCCGGGATTGAATGTGACTAGGAGTAGCAAACGATGAAAGCATGGTTATTGCCGGGCTGTTTCCTGATGGTCGGGGCGCTCAGCCAGAGTGTCTGGGCGTTGACGCCGTGTCAGCGCGACACGGCGGTGGGCAGCTGGTGCGAGGCGGGGATCGAGACTCTGCACCCGACCCAGGGGGGGGTGGGGCAGCTGC
>NZ_CAWNWX010000076.1:0-28339 GCF_963878195.1 Aeromonas sp. HMWF016 | reverse complement strand
CCACCAGATAACCGAGCACCCCGCCCGCCAGCGCCCCTACCCCGGCCTGCAGCAGCACGTGGGTCGGCTGCTTGATGCCCATATCCTGCATCTGTTCGACCGCTTCGTCGGCCAGGGTGGAGTAACCCTGCATGATCCAGGTCGGGATCTTGGTGTAACCCTCCCAGGCGGTGTCCTGCACTATGTGCCAGCCGCGCTCTTCCGCCATTTTCATGGTCAGGCGCACGGTATCGTCGTAGTTCATGTCAGTGACGATGCACTCGGCACCGAGATTGAGAATGTGGTCAACCCGCTCCTGGGCAGAACCCTTGGGCATGTAGACCACCGCATGCTGACCTACCTGCTTGGCGGCCCAGGCAACGCCGCGACCGTGGTTGCCATCTGTGGTGGTGGCGAAGGTCATCGGCTCCTTGATGGTGCGCTTGATGAGATCGAAGGAGAAATCCTCGACTGCCACGCCATATTTTTCACAGAGCAGGTTGGCAATGGCGTAAACGCCACCCAGCATCTTGAAGGCATTGAGGCCAAAGCGTTTTGACTCATCCTTGACCAGAATATTTTTTACCCCGATATAGGCGGCCAGATCTTTCAAATCACACAAGGGGGTTGGCTCATAACCGGCCAGTTTTTTATGAAAGGCACGGGCCTTTTGTGCTTCGGCGCGAGAAAACAGGGGAGATGGTTCACCGGTAAAAAAACGGTTATCGGCAATATCCATCTTCAGAGAAAATTGGGACATGCGTACCTCATCCAGATTATGGGGTCGGGAGCCATCTCACCGGGAAATCCGATATTCAGATACCACGGGGAGAAAACTCACGACAATTCCGCTGTTGTAGCAGGCAGGGGAATGATCACCCCTGCCATTTCTTTTATTTATTTCAGCCAACGCTATTTATTTAACCCGCTTCTGGGCCTCTTTCAGCAGCGTTTCGAGGGTCTCTCCCGGGGCGGAGAATTTACGGGCCATGATCATGGCGGCGATAATATAGGGCTTCCAGCTCGCCTCTTTATAAGTAGCGATACGATATTTCTCGAATACCCCTTCGGTTACTTCCCCTTCCTTGCAGGAGACACCGGAAATATCGGCCGGCAGGCAGTGCATATAGAGCGCTTCGCCACCCTTGGTGAGCTTCATCATCTCCTCGGTGCAGTGCCAATCCTTGTGCTTGGCGTTCTGCTCCAGACAATGTTTCTCCAGGTTCTTGAGGCCAGCGTGGTCATTGGCGCGCAGCAACTCGGTGCGCTGTTCCATCACCTTGTAGGGGGCCCATGACTTGGGATAGACGATTTCGGCATCCTTGAACGCCTCTTCCATGGAGGTGACCTGACGGAAGCTGCCGCCGGAGGCCTTGGCATTCTCTTTGGCCACTTCGATCACGTCCGGGATCAGGTCATACCCTTCCGGATGAGCCAGGGTCACATCCATGCCAAAGCGGGTCATCAGGCCGATGATGCCCTGCGGCACGGAGAGTGGCTTGCCGTAGCTCGGGGAGTAGGCCCAGGTCATGGCAATCTTCTTGCCCTTGAGGCTCTCCAGACTGCCGAAGTGCTCCTGCAACCAGGCAAGATCAGCCATCGACTGGGTCGGGTGATCAATGTCGCACTGCAGGTTGACCAGCGCCGGACGCTGGGGCAGCACGCCCTTCTCGAACCCTTCATCCAGTGCCGCGCCCACTTCACGCATATAGGCGTTACCGGCGCCCAGATACATGTCATCGCGGATACCGATGGCATCGGCGCAGAAGGAGATCATGTTGGCGGTTTCACGGACGGTTTCACCGTGAGCAATCTGGGATTTGCCCTCATCCAGATCCTGCTGGGCCAGACCGAGCAGGTTGAGCGCAGAGGCATAGGAGAAGCGGGTTCGGGTGGAGTTATCGCGGAAAACCGAGATACCGAGCCCGCTGTTAAACAGTTTGGTAGCAATATTTTCGGCACGCAGTGTCTTGAGGGATTCGGCCAGTTTCAATACCAGTTCAAGCTCCTGAGGTGTTTGCTCCCAGGTCAGCAGAAAATCTTTTTCATGCAGGTTGGATTTGAGTGCTTTGATCTCTTTGATTAACTCGTTCACTGCTTTCATCGTTCGCCCCAATCATTGGATGAGATATGGATAGCTCCCCTTTCACTCACGATGTCACCAGCATCCCGGTTGTGGGTGAGCTCATCGGTTAGCGTCGATATAGGGCAATCAATAAGCGTGCCAAGGTAAGGATTTGTGGCGGAATAATAAGAAATGGCAAAAGTATGTGATGGGCGCCACAAAAGTAGCAGCGATTAACCCTATTTGGCTGATGAGGTTATGCGCTCACTGAATTTATCCTGCTGCGACTACATCTCATGGGGTGATAAAACCGAGTAACGGTAGAGATAATTATCATCCGGACGCATCGCTCGGGGCTGAAATGATATAAAGGAGACCAACTTTATCATTATGATAAGCAGCCGAGAGGTGACGGCCCCGCCCTCCTCCCTGCTGCATTGCAAAGGGCAGTGAGCCACATATGCCAAGTCTGTCCGAATACCCGGCACGCCTTTCCGAGACTGGTAAACCCTGACCAAAGGGCGCAAGCTGGTTTGGCCTGAACGTCATTCGCAGTATGAGCCAAGAGCGCCAGCCACTTTACCCACCGCAGCAAGGAGTGCTTATGACCGATGCCACCGACAAGTCGCCCTCCTCCTGGCATCTTTCGGATATCCGCGAACTGGCGCAACTGCTGACCCAGGCGCTGCCCGCTACCGTGCAGATAACTGAAGCGGTGCATCAGGCGGTACTGGGCGGAATGGGTATCAAGGGACGGGACAAGGGTAAAACGGCGGGGCTCACCGGCCTTATTTACCAGGGAGTTCATGGGGCCGCCAATAGCCTCGGCAGTGGTATCAATGGCATGCTGGCCCTCCTGCCACTCCCGGCGCACCCTTCTGTGGCAGAGACGCCCAAGCGCGCGGCCCTGCTTGCCACCCTCAATGGCGTGCTGGGGGACAAGCTGGTCGAGCAGCAAAACGCCCTCGCCACCCCGATGACTCTGCGCTATCAGGGCAGGCCACTCGATTGGCAGACCATGCCAGCCGACCTTCCCCACACGGGGCGAGTGCTGCTGATGATCCATGGCCTTTGCATGAACGATCTGCAGTGGCACACCAGCTATCAGGGGAAGTCCGTCAACCATGGCGAAGCGGTAGCCAGGGCGCTTGGCTTTCTGCCTCTCTATCTGCGCTACAACTCGGGTCTCTCCATTGCCAGCAACGGACAGGCGCTGGCGCTGCAGCTGGAGGATCTGTGTGACCGATGGCCGGGGGCCATCAAGCAGCTCAGCGTGCTGGCCTACAGCATGGGGGGACTGGTTATCCGAAGTGCCTGCCATTACGCCCAAATCCACTCACTGCGCTGGCCCGAGCGACTGCGGCATCTGATCTTTCTTGGCACGCCGTACCATGGTGCGCCGCTCGAATCCGCTGGCCACTGGCTGGAGCAACTGCTGCCAGTCACCCCTTACAGCATGCCCTTTGTGAAGCTGACCCGCATACGCAGCCAGGGCATTCGGGATCTGCGCCATGGCAAGGTCATCGATGCCTCCCGTCATAACAGGGAGCGCACCATAGGGCGCGATCCCCGCCAACCGCTCCCGCTTCCAAGTGGAGTGGCCTGCTTTGCCATCGCGGGCACCACTTCCGCCAAACGCACCCTGCTGGCAGAGCGGCTGATTGGCGATGGACTGGTGCCTCTGCGCAGTGCGCTGGGCCTGCACCGGGAGCGCGCACATCAACTCGACTTTCCTCCCGAACATACTCTGATCGCCTATCGCACCACTCATATGGCGCTGCTCGGTAGCCCGGTGGTTGGCGCACAACTGCTGGACTGGCTTGACGATGCCAGGTGATCCCCCTTCTCTTTGCATGCCGTTTCAGGTTTTTGGTCGAACAGCGCCAATCGGGCGCCGCATGCTGTGCTCGTAGCAGCTAGCCTTGGAGGCAGTGTTTGATATGAGCCAGCAGTGGAGCGCCATATGTTCTCTTACACCCTCACCTTCAAGGATGATGTCGACCGCCTGACAGCCCCCGAGCAGGAGGTCTCCTTGCAAAGCCCCGCCCAGGCGGGCGATTTCCTTATCCTCTCCGACGGCAGCCGCCATCAGGTGATGTTTGTCACCCACAGGGCCAACTACAGCAGCCTCTATCTCGATAAAGGGGTCAGGGTGCCGCAAAGCTAGCTCAGCTCATACCTCATTTGCGAAAGCAAAAGAGCGGCACCTGGCCGCTCTTTAATAAGTCGTGATATGACGTTGGCGTCACAGCACCTTGATCACCGGTTGGTGCACTATCTCGACGTCGTTTTTATAGACCACCAGCTCACCCGGTGGCACGCCTCGCTCACCCAATACGGTGACGACACACTCGTAGCGATAGGGGCCGCTCGTGAACAGATAGGTATGATTGCCCCCCGTCCCTTCCATCCTGACTGTGCCATTCTTCAGCACCAGATCCGGCTTGTCGGCGAGCGTCTTGCCCTTTGCCCAGGAGGCGTAGCGATAGTGGCCATCGTCCAACTCATCGATGCGGATGGTAAATTTCTCGGTTTGCCACATCAGCTCGGGGCTTTTGTACTCCTGCACACTGGGATGCAGACCGCTCTTCTGCCTGGCGATAAGCTCGGCTTTCAATTTGGCGGCCTGCGCCGTCTGATGATTGATACCGATGACCTTGCCATCAAAATCCATCCAGACCTCGCCACTGCCCAGCATGATGCCGCGCCAGCCCATGGTCTGCCAATCCTGCCCGACCCGGGAGGTAGCGATGCTTGTTAAAATGGCGTCATCAAACACCTCGTCAAAACGGGTCAGCATCTCAGCCGGGGTTTTGATGGCGGGAATGGGATACTCCAACTTGAAGGGGTATTTCATTTGATTGGCAAGGGCCTGATGATCCCGGGCTTCTGCCGCATCGACCAACTGCTGCACAAAGGGACGATACTCGGCCGGCAACTGCTCTTCGTCGGCTGATACGGGGAGAGCTACCCACAATGTTCCCAGCAACAACGTAGCCCATAAGCCCTTCATCTTACTGCCAAGGGTAAATGGCGCTTGAATCTTCAATTGTTCACATCTCATCGCGCTGACTCCTCCACACAAAAATTAACGATAGATGGCGCTACCAACCGGGTACCGAGTGTACTTCACAGCACCTCAACCTTTACCTTGATAACACCTTCACGAATATTGGCGATAGCGCTAAAGGCGGATTTGGAGAGATCGATAATACGCCCGCTTTTAAAGGCGCAGCGATCATTGACCTTGACCACTACGCTCTTGCCGTTGGCGAGGTTGGTAACCCGCACCATAGAGCCAAAGGGCAACTCCATATGGGCGGCACTATTGAGGTTGTTGCGATAGAGCTCGCCGCTGGCGGTCTTTTTACCGTGATAGCGGTCGGCATAATAGCTGGCGTAACCGGTCTCGCTATAGCCGCGCCAGCTGCCGCCATGGCTCTCGTCATAACGGCTGCTACAGGCGGCCAGCAGCAGGCAGACAAGCAACAGCCCCCCTTTGCAGGCCGATTGCACCACTCCCTCTCTCCCGATGCCGCGCATCTACTTCTCCTCGCTCACCTTGCCGGTTGGATAGCCCGGCTAATCATATCGCGTCGCAGTAGCGGGGATATTCTCCCCATACCGGCAAGCCACCGCAATGTAGGCGGCCCCTTGCCATTTTTTGGGACAAGCCCTGTTGCCAACGCCATGGCCATGGCCATGGCCACCACGATTGTTGCAATAAATACAGGCTTTAAATCATAACTGTTGCACCCAAGAGACAATCAAGGTGCCACTTCTCTGCTCTCGTTTGCCAACTCGAGCACGCAAACGCCCTCCGATCTGCGTCCGAAACACAGCACAACAGAGGGCGATGCTCGGCCAGATCTGGACAAGCCTGTTCATTCTCAGCCTTATCTCATCACGGACAGCGCCGCTACTTTGCCATATTTTTCCAATAAAAAGGGAGGCGAATGCCTCCCTTTTCTCCAGCTATTTGCCCATCAGAGTCAGGCGATCAGCTTGTCGTCGGCAAAGCCGAAGCCACGCAGCCCCACCACATGCACGTGCTCGTGCTTGCCCTGTACCTTGCGGATGAGCTTGTAGGTGGTGCCCTTCTCGGGGCTGATGTTCTCGGGCGCCGCGATCAGCAGCTGCATATCCTGCCGCTCGCACAGCTCGAACAGGGTGGCGATGGATTTGCCATCCAGACGGGCCGCTTCGTCGAGGAACAGCAGACGGCACGGGGCTATATCCTTGCCGCGCAGACGGCGGGACTCCTCCTCCCAGCTGATCAGCACCATCAAGAGGATGGCCTGACCGGTACCGATCGCCTCACCGGTGGAGAGCGCACCGCTCTCGGCCCGCAGCCAGCCATCGGCGCCACGCTGCACCTCGATCTCCAGCTCCAGATAGTTGCGATAGTCGAGCAGCACGTCACCCATCACCTGATAGCTGCGATCCCCCTGCTCGATCTGCGGGTTCAGGCGCTGGAACAGCTTGGCCATCGCCTCGGAGAAGCTGAGCTCCTTGTCGGCGAACAGATCGTTGTGCATGGCGGTTTGATCGGCCAGCGCCGTCAGCAGACGGGTGTGGGCCTCGCGGATATTGACGTTGAGGCGCACCCCGCGCACCAGACCGAAGGCGATGTTCTGCAAGCCCTGGTTGAGCACCCGGATGCGGTTCTGCTCGCGGCGGATGATGTTGGTGATCTTGGCCGCCACCTCGTGGGAGGAGAGCGACAGATGGGTCTCTCGCTGCTTGAGCTCATCGGCCAGACGGGCCAGCTCGATCTCCATCTCCTCGATCGCTTCGACCGGATCATCGGAGCGGATGATGTCGTTGCGGATGCGATCCTTGAGGTAACGGTAGACCTGCACGTAGAAGGCGACCTTCTGCTCGGTGCTGCGGTTGCCCTCGGAGAGACGCAACGCATCGCGCAGCGCCTCGTCATGGGCCACCGCTACCCGCAGGGCACCGAGGGCCTTGTCCGACATGGAGCGCAGCTCGTCGCTGTCGAGATAAGCCAGTTCGCGCTTGTTGAGGCGCTTCTCGACGTCGGTCTCCCGCGCCAGCCGCACCACCCGCGACCAGCTTGCCTTGTGACCCACCAAGGATTTACGGGCGCCGTAGTAATCCTTGCCTTCCAGCTTGAGACGACCGCCAAGGGATTCGATCTCGCGCTTGGTGACCTGCAGCTGGGCCTCGGCGCTGGTGCGACGGGAACGGGTGCGGATCAGCAGCTCTTCAATCTCTTTCTTGTGAGCGCGCGCCTTCTCTTCCATATCGTCAGAGAGCGTCAGCCCCATGGCCGCAAGCTCCTGCTCGAACTCGGTCAGGGTCTGGCGCTTGGCCTCGACACTGGAGTTGAGGGCGGTGCGCAGCTGCAACGCCTCGGTGTGGCGCTGGGCAATCTGCTTGTGCTGCTCACCGGCGGTGCGGGCTGCCAGCTCGGCCGCTTTCAGCTTCTCTTTGAGTCGCTCGCTCATCTCGGACGCCTTGCCCAGCAGGTCTTGCGCATCCTGATAGGCAAAGTGCGGCAGACGGGCCACCAACTGATCGAGGGCGTAGCAGCGGCGCTTCTGCTCGGCCAGCAGGTCGCTCACCTCATCATAGGCAGCCTGCAGCGCTGCAAGATCCTGCGGATCCTGACGCAGCACCTGCACCATAGCTTCCAGTTTTTCCAGCGACTTGCCGTGCTTGGCGATAAAAGCTTCGGCCTGTTTTAGCGCTTCCACATCGGCGTGAGCCGCCTCGAGGCGGGCGGCCAAGTCTGTCTCGGCAAACAGGTGGGCAAAGGGCAGCATGCCCTGCACCAGCTGGATATGGCGGGTCAGCTGGGCGCCGGCCGCTTTGGCATCACTCAGCTGCTTGTCGCACTCGCCGATGGCCCCTTGCAGGGTGCGCAGTTCAGCCTGTTTGGCCTGTACTTCGGCTTCGGGGTCGGGGCGGAAGGCGATATCCAGATGCTGGCCGATAAAGTCGCGGAAGTGACCGTAGAGACGGTGGTACTTCTGCTGCTCGAAGGCAGCCTTGGCGT
The DNA here is from genome assembly GCF_963878195.1 of Aeromonas sp. HMWF016. Taxonomy (NCBI): domain Bacteria; kingdom Pseudomonadati; phylum Pseudomonadota; class Gammaproteobacteria; order Aeromonadales; family Aeromonadaceae; genus Aeromonas; species Aeromonas sp. HMWF016. Next base: position 20,273 of record NZ_CAWNWX010000076.1, on the reverse strand, counting down.
AGCCCTCGATGAGCCCTTCGCGTTCAAGGTCGAGCTGCTCGATCCGTTTTTCCCGGGCGGCGCGACCAAACAGCGGCAGCTCGGGGTAGCGAGAGAAGCGCACCTGACGCTTGCTGGTGCGCACCAGCACGGCATCCCCCAGCTCGTCGGCTTCTACCAGATCCTCGTCAAAGGAGTCGGGGTTGCCCTGAATGAGGTAGATATCTTCCGGGCAATCTTCCAGCTTTTTCAGCCGCTCGATGGCGCCTTCGAGGTCGAGCACCACCAGGGCGCTGCGAGCCGGGCCGTAGAGCGCCGAGTAGTAAGGGGCATCGTCGATGGAGATGTCGTCATAGACATCGGAGAGCAACACGCCCCCCACCTGCTCGGCGATGCGAGCAAGGCGCGGATCCGCCTCGCCAGCCCCAAGCTGCAGGTTGCGAATTTGCAGCTCCAGCGCCTGTTTCTGCGCCGCGATGCGGTTGCTCTCCTGCTCGAACTCGCGCTCCTTGTCGAGCACGCTCTGCATGCCGGAAGAAAGTTCTTCGGCGGTGGCGAGCGGCAGGCTGCTCTGCTCGCGCAGCTGCTCGAGTTTTTCAAAGGATTTCAGCCAGCGCGGCGCCAGCTTGGTCAGCTCCGCAATATCGCGGCCCAGCTGGGTGCCCTGATGCTCGAGGCTGGCGCGGCGCTGGTTCACCTCGGCCTGCTGCTCGGAGAGCTCCTCCTGACGGGTGCGCTGGGCTTCGAGGAAGATCTCCAGCTCGTCGCTGCTGGCGATAAGGTGGCCAGAGGCCTGCTGCAACTCGTCGCGCAACTTGAAGAGACTCTTCTGACTTTCGCTCTCTTTCTCGAGGCGAGCCAGCGCGGCGCGCAGCCCCTGCCCCTGGGCGATGCGAGCCTTGTCTTCGATGTGACGTTTGAGCAGCGCCTGCGCGGTAGGCCAGGCGGCCTCGCGCACTGTCTCCGGGGCGATGCTCAAAAGCAGCGCCAGCGCCGCTTCGTGCTCGGCCACCGCCGCCTTGGCCAGCGCCAATTGCTGTTCGGCACCCAGCACCCGGCTGGTGAGACTCTGCTCGGCTGCGCGGAACTGGTGCAGGGTGTCGCTCGCCTGCTCGGCGGTCAGCCCCGGCAGCTCGCACTGCTCGCGGGCAGCATCGAGGGCCTGCACCGCCTGACGATACTGGATGGCGCGGGTCTGCTGGATATCGAGCGCCTGCTGGTAGTCGGCCAGCTGGGTCTTGAGGCTGTCGACTTCTGCCTGCGCCAGCTCCTTGCGCTCTTCCACTTCCAGCAGCTGGCCGTGGATCTCTTCCACCACCGCCTGCTGCTGTTCGAGTTTGTCAGAGAGATCCGCCAGATCGGCGCGGTACATCTCGATCTTCTTCTGCAAGGAAACCGCCGCCATCACCTTGGCCAGGTGCTCGGAGGCAGACTCCAGCTCGTCGGTCAGCAGTTTCTCGCGGTTGGTGAGCTGCTCCACCTCGTCGGCCAGATAGATGGCGCGCTGTTTCTCTTCGGCCAGAATACGGCGCTTGTCGGCCAGCTCCTGGCGCGCCTTGAGGGCCAGCTCGGAGAGACGGCTCTTCTCGGCGGCGTTGCGCACATAGTCGGCGGCCACATAGTGGGTGGTCTCGGTGATCAGGTTCTTGAACAGATCCCGCTGACCCTGCGTCTCCTTGATGGCCTCCAGCGTGCGGCGGTTTTCATAGATGGCCGCCTCCATGTCTGCAAACGCCTTGCGCACCCCGGAGTTCTCCGGCAGCAGGTATTCGCGCAGGGAACGGCTGATGGACGAGGAGATGCCGCCGTAGAGGGAGGCTTCGATCAGGCGATAGAACTTGCCGCGATCTTTTTGATCACGCAGCTTCTTCGGGGTGATGCCGAACTCGAACATGAAGTTGTGATAGTCGGTCACCGTATTGAATTTGGCGACTTTCAGCGCCCCCAGCTCGGCGGCCGCCCCTTTCAGGTCGGTAAAGGCGCGTACCCGCCCCTTGCCGCCATCGAGCTTCTCCAGCAGCAGATCGGTCGGTGCCAGATTCTCCGGCACATCCACCAGCGCAAACGGGGTGATGTTGACCTTGTTGTCACGGTTGGCCACCTGCTCGAGGTGCACGCCGACCCAGATCCGCTGTTCGCGGCTGTTCATCACTTCCAGCAGGGAATAGCAGTGGCCGCGCTGCAGCTTGCCGTAGAGCCCCTTGTCACGAGAGGCGCTGGAAGAGCCCGCTTCCGTGGTGTTGCGGAAATGGAGCAGTGACTGGTCGGGGATGAGCGCCGCGATAAAGGCCGCCATGGTGGTGGACTTGCCCGCGCCGTTGCCGCCGGAAAGCGTGGTGACCAGCTGGTCGAGATCAAAGGTCCGGGCAAAGAAGCCGTTCCAGTTGACCATGGTCAGGGATTTGAACTTGCCTCGCACCGGTTATACCTCCAGATCCAGTTGTTCTTCATCGAGATCCGCCTCGATGTCATCAAAGAGCGAGTCGCTGCTCGGCATTTCGTCGTCGTGGAAGATGGCTTCACCCTCCTGGATCATCCGCAGCTGGACGGCGCGCGGATCTTCATCGGAACGCACGTCGGCGGCGAAACGGAACACCGATTCGTTAACCCGGAATTTATCCCCGTTGCCAAGGGCGGTGATCATGCCAAGGCGGCGCAGACGGCGCATGGAGGTACGGATTTTTTCGAGCAACTTCTTCTTGTCGAGATCGGTACCGCCGGAGCGGCTGTTGACCATCCGCAGCAGTTGCTTCTCGTCGGCGAGGCTCAGCACCTCCTCCTGCAGCTCGGCCATGGCGAACACCCCTTCCGAGGCGAGACGATCCGGGCTCAGGTAGAGGTAGCAGAGCACCTTGCCCACCAGCATATCGAGCTCGGAGAGCACAGTGGTGCCGATGTCGGAGCTCGGGCGCGGACGCAGGTAGAAGAAGCCTTCCGGCGCCTTGATCAGCTCCACCTGATAGCGGCCGTAGAAGATCTCCAGTTCGCTGTGATACTCGACCAGCGCCGAATGCTGCTCGAACTCGTCGGCACTGATGTGGCGACCGGAGCGCAAGGCGGTGTCGATGCGCGGAAACAAGGGGTTGGCAATCGCCTCTGCGAGGCGCAGCGGCAAGGGAAACTCAGAATTGATCAATGACATAGGCCTGAACCTTGGATCCAGCTTGGTTAATGGGTTTCCATGCGGGTTGGCGATGCAGCTCGCGCTCGCCGCTGGCATGGCCCAGGCGCACGGCCTGGTCGATCAGAAGACGCGCCACATCGAAGTGGGCATGGGCCGGGTAGTCCAGCAGGTATTCCCGCAGTACATCGGCCAGATCCAGCTGCTGGCCCTGCTCGGGGTAGCGGGCCAGATAGCGCTCGATGCGCTCGGCCAGCTCCTGGTTGATGTCTACCATCTCGACGTACTCCATCTCGAGAGGCACCTCACCGGTCACCTCCTCGTCGTGGATGGCGATGGTTTCGTCGCGCAGCTCCAGCAGACGGGGCTCTTCGGCAATGCGCAGCTGCCAGTTGTGCTGCTCGAAGTTGCGGATGGACTCGCGCAACCGCTGGCTGAAGGCGCGGTTCTTGTCCATGTCGATGGCGTTGCGGATAAATTTGTGGACGTGCCTGTCGTAGCGGGACCAGAGCTCGATGCACTGCTGACCCCAGCTGGTGATGACGTCAAGGCGCCCCTGCAAGGCATGGGTCAGCTCCTCGACGTGGAACAGATCGTCGCGCCCCTGCGCCGCTTCCTGAATGTTGAGCAGCCCCGCCTGCAGGCGGTGGCCGGCAGCATCCAAGGTATCTTGCAGCTCGCGCAGGGTCTGGCCGGTCTCGTGCAGCAGCTTTTCGCAGCTGTGAATGGCATCGACCCAGTTCTGGGTCAGCAGGGCCGCAATCTCGCTTTTGACCTGATTCTGCTGCTCATCCATGGCGCGCTGGGTGAGATCGATGCGCCCCAGCGTCTCTTCCAGCGAGAAGGTGAGGCGCGGCAGCACCTCGGCATCCCACTGCTCGCGGGTGTTGGTCTCGAGCGCCGCCTTGCGGGCGGTGTCGAGCTCGGAAGCCAGGTGTTCGAGCAGGATGGAGAGCTTGATGGAGTCAACCTGACGCTGATCCATAAAGAAGTCGACGATGCTCACACCAAGGCGAGACAGGCGGTAGAGGCTCTCCCCCGCCACCATGTCGGTGTTGAAGCGCGACAGCAGTTGCTGGCGAATGAGATCGTTGATGGCGTTGTTGGCGCGACCGGTGAGGGTCTCGTCCATCTGGCCGAAAGCGCTGCTGACATAGCCAAAGGCATCGTGCAGCGCCGCTTCCGACAAATCCGACTCATCTTCGGACAGCGTCTTGATTGCAATCAGAAAGGCCAGCCGGTCGGTCGGCAGGCTCAGCGCCAACCCCTCCTGCCTGACCCATCCCACCATCTCTGGCAGGGTACGGGATGTACTCATCATGATGTTGTCATCTCGTTGTTGTATTGGGCGCAAAATCGTGCGCGCGGCTACATCCGGTAGCATCGAAAACATGGTTCACATTGACGTGAACAGCGAGCAGTCAGCTGGCCGGCTTCTGGGCCATCACATGGATATAGCGACCGAGGGAAACAAAAGGCTCCTGACGGCAATATTGCTGTTCCATGGCCAGCAGATCGTCGAACTTCTCCACCTGATCCTGCTTGTGACGCATATAGTCGTGGATCACCCGCACCCCGGTCTTGCCGATGATGCGCAGCCCCCCGCGACCAATCCAGTCATAAACCTGCTCCGGCAGCTGGGGATTGGTGGGCGTAAGCGCAGTCTGGCGCTTCTTGCGAAGGCCAAGGCGCACATAGTCAAAATTGCCCACCACCAGGCTCTGGAACAGCAAGCCATGACGGTTGTAGAAAAGCAGCGACAGTATGCCCCCGGCATTGACGAAAGGGAACAGACCCAGCAAGGTCTGGCGCGGCTCGGCGAGCCACTCCAGCACCGCATGGCAGAGCACCAGATCAAAGGTCCCGGTCACGTGTTGCTTCAGATCCTGAATGGGGCAATGGATGAGACGAATTTTGTCTTCCAGCCCCTTCTCGGCGATCTGGCTGCGGGCCAGTTCCAGCATTTCTGCTGACAGATCGCACAGTTCCACCTGATGGCCCATGGCCGCCAGCTTCTGGGCGAAATAGCCAAAACCGCCCCCCGCATCGAGGATGCGCAGCGGTCGGTTGCCAAGGCGGGCCAGGCAGGCTTCGATGTCGCTCCAGACAATGGTGGTGCGGATGCGCCCCTTGGTGGAGTCGTAAATGTTGCGGGCGAACTTGTCGGCGCGCCCGTCAAAACTCTGATCGTGCTTCAAGGAGAAACTCAACATTAGCGCCACAGGGTTGTGGCCATCCCAAAAAAGAGAGGTATTCTGTCACATCCCGAATTTGCTGAAAACTCAAGGAAGTGTCCGCCGTGTTTATGCTCAAAAAGTGGCTTGGTCAGCTGTTGATGCCGCTCCCCTTCTCCCTCTCCCTGCTGCTGGTCGCCCTGCTGCTGCTCTGGTTCACCCGTTTTCAGAAATCCGGCAAGCTGCTGGCGACGCTCTCGCTGCTGCTGGTCGCCCTGCTGGGAATGCGGCCGGTGAGCTACGAACTGGCCCGCGGGCTGGAGCAAACCTTCCCGCCGTTCGAGGTGAGCCAGCATCCCAAAATCGATGCCATCGTGGTGCTCGGCAATGGCCACGTCAGCGACCCGGCAGTACCGATGCGCAGTTGGCAGAACAATATCTCGCTGGCACGAACTCTGGAGGGGGTTCGCCTTGCCCAGGCCTATCCCGAAGCCGAACTGGTGTTCTCCGGCTATGTGTCGGGGGATACGCTCTCCAATGCCGAGGTCAATGCCCGGATGGCCGAGAGCCTCGGCATTCCCCGCTCGCGGATGACGTTGTTTGAAAACAACAAAGACACTCATGATGAGGCGGTCAGTATCAGCCGACATCTGAAAGGAAAAGAGGTGGCGCTGGTCAGTTCTGCCACCCACCTGCCGCGCGCCATGGCCCTCTATCAGGGTCAGGGGCTCAACGCCGTGCCGGCCCCCACCGATTACACCGCCAAGCAGAGCCAGGTACCCCAGCCCCTCTACAGTTATTTACCCAAAGGGCGTTATCTGATGTATTCCGAAGCTGCCATCCACGAATGGATTGGGGTATGGTGGGCTCGCTTGCGGGGGCAGGTTAACGAATGAGCAATCGAGCGTTTCATTCCTGATTTGGATCAGGAAAGCGAAAAAAAATTACGTCATTTGCCGCCGGGTCAGCTATCTTGGGCTCGGTTCAATTCATATAATGTTGCGCAATCAAATGCCTAGGAGATTAAGAAGATGAGACAGCACCTGGTAATGGGTAACTGGAAACTGAACGGCACCAAGGCTTCTGTAGAAGCTCTGATCAAAGGACTGACCCCGGCTGCTGCCGCTCATCCTTCTGTGCAAGTCGCCGTCTGCCCGCCGGTTATCTTTTTGGGTCTGGTTGAGCAGCTGACCGCTGGCACCAAGATCGCCTATGGTGCCCAGAACGCCGACGTACACGAGTCTGGCGCCTTCACCGGTGAAAACGCCCCCTCCATGCTGAAAGCCTTCGGTTGCACCTACTCTCTGGTCGGCCACAGCGAGCGTCGTACCCTGCACGCAGAAACTGACGACGTGGTTGCTGCCAAGTACGAAGCGATCCAGAAAGGCGGCCTGGTGCCGGTTCTGTGCATCGGTGAAACTCTGGAGCAGTTCGAAGCCGGCGTGACCAAGAACGTGGTTGAGACCCAGCTGAAAGCTGTTATCGACCGTTGCGGTATCGCCTCCTTCAACAACGCCGTTATCGCTTACGAGCCGGTATGGGCCATCGGTACCGGCAAGACTGCCACTCCGGAAATCGCTCAGTCCGTTCACGCGCACATCCGTCAGTACCTGGCCGGTTTTGATGCCACCGTTGCTGCCAAAGTACAGATCCTGTACGGCGGTTCCGTCACTGGCGCTACTGCTGCCGACCTGTTCGGTCAGCCGGACATCGACGGTGGCCTGGTCGGTGGTGCGTCCCTGAAAGTGGACGACTTCTCCCAGATCATCGCTGGCGCTGCCAAGTAATCGCTGATTACGGCAAAGAGAGGGGCTGGTCCCCTCTCTTATATCGCTTTTCCTATGGTGGCCCCCGCATCCCATACGAAAGCCGATATAGTAAAAGTGGCTTGTCTATTTCCAAACATTCGTATTTGACAACTCAGATCCAGAGGCACTCATGACCAAACAAATCAAACGTATTGGTGTTCTGACCAGTGGTGGCGACGCGCCGGGTATGAACGCAGCCATCCGCGCTGTGGTTCGCGCCGGTCTGCATCACGGCCTGGAAGTTTACGGTATTTATGATGGCTACCTCGGTCTGCACCAGGATCGCATCGTCAAGCTGGAGCGTCACAGCGTCTCCGACGTGGTCAACCGTGGTGGCACTTTCCTCGGCTCCGCCCGTTTCCCTGCTTTCAAAGACCCTGCTGTGCGCGCCGAAGCGATCGAGAACCTGAAAAAGCACGGTATCGACGCGCTGGTCGTCATCGGTGGTGATGGCTCCTACATGGGTGCCAAGAAGCTGACCGAAGAGGGTTTCCCCTGCATCGGTCTGCCGGGCACCATCGACAACGACATCGCCGGTACCGACTTCACCATCGGTTTTGATACCGCTCTGAACGTGGTTGTTGACGCCATCGACCGTCTGCGCGACACCTGCAGCTCCCACCACCGTATCTCCGTGGTCGAGATCATGGGCCGCCACTGTGGCGATCTGGCCATGTCTGCTGCCGTTGCCGGTGGTGCCGAGTATGTGATCGTGCCGGAAGTGGCCTTCGACAAAGAGAAGCTGCTTAAGCAGATCAAGGAAGGCGAAGCCAAGGGCAAGAAGCACGCCATCATCACTATCTGTGAGCACGTGACCGACGTGAACGCATTGGCCAAGGACATCGAAGCCCTGACAGGTCGTGAAACCCGCGCAACCATCCTGGGCCACATCCAACGTGGTGGTGCCCCGACTGCCCGTGACCGCATCATGTCCAGCCGTATGGGTGCTTATGCCGTTGAGCAGCTGCTGGCTGGCCACGGTGGCCGCTGTGTCGGTATCCAGCGCAACGAGCTGGTACACCACGACATCATCGACTGCATCGAGAACATGAAGCGTCCGTTCGATCAGGAGCTTTACAACCTCTCCACCACCCTGTTCTAAGCACCGCGGGAACAAGCTGGTTATGCAAAAACCCTCCATCCGGAGGGTTTTTCTATTTCTACCCGCAGATCACCGTGGTGCGCAGAAAATGGATTGGTTCCAGTACATTTGGCAATGTCATCAGGCAGGCCCGCCAACTGCGATATGAAAGCAACGCGTATATCACCGGGTTGAGGTTGTGCTTCAGCTCGGCCAATTTACCCACCACCGTTGCCAGTCGCTACCAACAGCTTGCCCAGCCTACTCTCTGTATCATCTCTTTCGCTCTCTCTTATTCCCCCTGCCCTGTCCTGCCTCTGGCGCTCCTGTTAAGCGATGCGTTATCTCTTATCCGCGCCCGACGGCGCTCAACATAGGCTACAGATACAGGCAGGTGCAGTTCGGGTGCCTATCTCGCGCCCCCCTGCTGGTTGCAACTTGTCCCCTTGAGGGAAAACCTCTTCCCAAGCCGCTATTGCACCAACCAACATCAATCCCGGTATCTCTTCCATAGTCAGAGGCTAAAAAACGGACTGCAACTGCATTTTTTCTCTCTAAGAGCCAGCTACATCGCTAAAAACAGGGCTATTTATGTAAGTCCATGAACAGAATATCGTGGTAAAACCCTGTCATGGCGCTGGATTGCATGCCGATACCGGCTTTACTCTCCTTTATGGTAGATTTTCTTCGACAGGAACGGTCAAACCAGATTCATAGCCATTTTTGACGCCTAAAATGGCTGCATAGCCCAACAAAAAATGTAAAATCAATATTTGGTGTCATTAGAGTCTCTCTTTTTAGATCGCCAGCATTAATATAAATGGCTGAAAATAAAGGAATTTCTATATTCCCATCCCATTAAAACAGCCAACTCTTCAAGAGGCGAAGATAAAACAGCCACAAGATTACAAAAATAGAGACTTCATCACTACATATAGCCAAGAGCTCATTTTTATCAATTAAACCCTTGTTTTAAGCTCCTATTATGGTATCTTGACCTCATCAACCAATAACCTGGGGAGAAAAAAGATGAAAGAGTTTGTTGTTACCGCTGTTTTTACCGTGTTTTTCACCCTGGTTGCTGTCTCTCTGCCCTCGCTGTCACAGCTCTGAGTCGGATAGAGAGGCATCAATCGGGAACGATCCTCTCTGGCATGACGCTTTAATCACCACAAACTGGTGCTTTCAGCCATCAATGCCGAAATGGTCAACATGGATATGATTTCAAGCTGTTGTGGTTGCTTGTTTAACCACACTTCTGACTGAGCCAACGTCAGACCATCCTAGGGGGAGCCAAGCTTCCCCTTTTTGCTACCTGCCGTCTGACCACACCATTGCTCTCTCCTTATCCTTTCCTCCTCTTCTACCGCTTGGCTGTTTGTTCTGACCAATCCATTTTTCCAGTAACCAGCGGGCACAAAAAAGCCCCCACCCGAAGGTGGAGGCTTGTGGCATAACCAGAAAGTGTCTACCCGCGGATAATCCCGCTTATGCCTTGTTCCAACGCTGTGGGTCATATTCCGGGCTGAAACGGTCAACAATGACAGCACAGGCCGCATCACCAGTGATATTGAGGGAGGTGCGGATCATGTCGAACAGGCGATCCAGCGCAAACAACAGTGGCAACCCTTCGATGGGGATCCCTGCCGCCAGCAGCACAGCCACCACCAGGAAGCTCGGCCCCGGCACACCGGCCTGGCCAATCGCGCCCAGGGTGGCCGTCACTATGATGGCCGCCCAGGCACCGACGCTCAGATCAATGTTGTAAACCTGAGCAAAGAAGATGGCGACCAGCCCGTAATAGATGGCGTTGCCGCTCATATTGATGGTGGCACCCAGCGGCAGCACAAAAGAGGCCGTCGCATTGGTCACCTTCAGATCCTGCTCGCAGGTCTCCATATTGACCGGCAGGGTCGCCATGGAAGAGGCGGTAGAGAAGGCAACGATCTGCGGCTTCTTCATCGCCGAGATATAGGTCATCACCGGCGTGTTGGAGAAGATCGCCACCAGCAGCGGGTAGACAACAAAGCCGAAGATCAGAATCGCGGCAACATAGACCACGAACAGCTTGAGCACCAGCGTCAACACATCGAAGCCATAGGTGCCGATGGCATCAGCCATCAGACCAAATACCCCGAGCGGCGCAATGATCATCACCTTGTTGATCATCCAGACAAAGGCATCCACCAGGGTATTGAGGCCATCGACCAGCGGCTTGGCCCGCTCGCGCGGCTGTTTGGCCAGCGCAATACCGAGGAACATGCAGAACACCAGGATCTGCAGAATATTCGCCTCGTTGAGGGACTGGAACACGTTGGTCGGGATCATGCCAAGCAGGGTTGCGACGGCATCGGGCAGCGCCCCTTTATCGGCATAATCACCGCCAAACATGGAGGAGACAGAGCCAAAATCGACACCGACACCCGGCTTGAAGATCTGTCCCATCACCAGTGCCAGCAACACGGCCAGTGCCGAAGTAACAAGGAAGAAGGCCAGCGTGGCCACCCCTATCTTGCCCGCCGCCGGACTGGCGCCCAGATTGGCGGCGCCGGAGAGGATGGCAACCGCCACCAGCGGGATCACCAGCATCTTGATGAGCTGGATAAAGAGGGTACCGAGTGGAGCAAAGATGGTGGCCTGCTCACCCATGAGCACCCCGACCACTGCCCCCAGTACCATGGCCACCACAACCTGGAAGCCGATATTTTTTATGAGTCCTTTAGTCAACACAGTACTTTCCTTTATGTAGCTACATTCGCACTTTCCCAGTGCAATAAACCAGACAGGGGAATGAGCTCCTGCACATTCCCCTGCTGCGGCGTGTTATCGCATATTTCATTGCTGTTTGAAATCGACAAATCGTTAACAGAAGCTATTAATAATTCTCTAAAAAGCACATTTCCCACCCTTTGGTTGCGTTTTTTGCAGCCACCCCAATGACAACTGGCAAAATGTTGTGCTAGCTTGGCTGCACAACCGAACATACAAGGATGTAAAGATGCTGAAAGTTAACGAATATTTTGACGGAAATGTAAAATCCATCGGTTTTGAGCAAAAAGGCGAGAAATCCACTGTCGGCGTCATGAACGTCGGTGAATACCTGTTCAATACCGCAGCCCCCGAGCGGATGACGGTGATCAAGGGCGCTCTGACCATCCAGCTGGCAGATGAAGATGAGTGGCACACCTACAGCCAAGGTGAATCCTTCTTGGTTGCGGGCCACTCCTCATTCAAGCTGGAGGTGAATAGCCCCACCGCTTACCTGTGTGAATTTCTCGACTGATCTGCCCGGCTGAAGGGGCTCATCCCTTCAGCCCTCTCTCCCCCTCCTGCTCTTCATATCTCTACCCATGTCACAGCGCGGCACATCCCCGCTTTTCATCCATGGCAAAAATCCTAGAATAAACAGACATAAACCATCACCGGAGTGGTGTCATGATCAGTGTGTTTGACCTTTTCTCTATCGGTATCGGCCCCTCCTCTTCCCATACAGTCGGTCCCATGCGCGCCTCTTATGCCTTTGTGCAGCAGCTCAAGCTCCATGGCCATCTGCCTCATACTGCGCGAGTCGAAGTGGAGTGTTACGGCTCGCTGGGCCAGACCGGCAAGGGACACGGTACCGGCAAGGCGATCATTCTGGGGCTGGCGGGCTTTGAACCGGAATCGGTCGATATCGATGCCATCCCCGCCATTCTGGCGCGAGTGGAAAAGGAGCAGAGCCTGCAGCTGGCAGGCGAACAACCAAGCCATTTTCCCCGCACCGGTGCCATCATCTTTAACCGCCGCAAAACCCTGCCGGCCCACACCAACGGCATGACCCTGCGTGCCTTTGGCGAAGATGAGAACCTGCGCTTCAGCCAGACCTACTACTCGATTGGTGGCGGCTTCATCATCGAAGAGAGCCACTTCGCCACCGCCAAGGAGGAAGCCGCCAGAACGGATAGCGAACACCCTATTCCCTACCCCTTCGAGAGCGGCGCCCAGCTGCTGGCCCACTGTCAGGAGAGCGGTCTCTCCATCTCCGGCATCATCCTGGCCAACGAGCGGGTATTTCGCAGCGACGAGCAGATAAAGAGCGGTCTTCGCAAGATCTGGCAGGCGATGCAAGGCTGCGTCGAACGCGGTTGCAAGAGTGAAGGGGTGCTGCCGGGCGGCCTCAAGGTACGGCGCCGCGCCCCGGGGCTGTTTCGCCAGCTCAGCTGCGAGACCAACTTCAACAAGGATCCCCTGATGGTGATGGAGTGGGTCGATCTCTTTGCGCTGGCCGTCAACGAAGAGAACGCGGCAGGCGGACGAGTCGTCACCGCCCCCACCAACGGCGCCTCCGGTATCATTCCGGCGGTGCTCCACTACTATGATCGTTTCGTCCACAAGGTCGATGACGACGAGTTGGTACGCTTTTTCCTCACCGCGGCTGCTATCGGCATCTTATATAAGAAAAACGCCTCCCTGTCGGGAGCGGAAGTGGGCTGTCAGGGTGAAGTGGGCGTGGCCTGCTCCATGGCGGCCGGCGCGCTGACCGAACTGCTGGGGGGCAGCCCGGCCATGGTGGAGAACGCTGCCGAGATCGGCATGGAGCACAACCTCGGGCTCACCTGCGATCCCATTGGCGGGCTGGTGCAGGTGCCCTGCATCGAGCGCAACGCCATGGGGGCGGTCAAGGCGATCAATGCCGCCCGCCTCGCCCTGCGCGGCACCGGCGAGCACAAAGTGTCTCTCGACAAGGTGATCAAAACCATGTGGGAGACCGGCAACGATATGAAGACCAAATACAAGGAGACGGCCCGCGGCGGCCTCGCCGTTAACATTACCGAATGTTAAAAAACGGAAATTGACTCCATTTGGTTCCGAAATACCCGGCATCGCCGGGTATTTTTATGGGCAAACGCTTAACAAAATGGATAAGCACCAAAATAAATTTTATACTCGCGCCTCAAACTCAACAAAAATAGATCTATTTCAACTTTTTTTAGGTCACGAGCCGTTACACTACGGTTATCTGGTTCTGTGACCTGCGCTGACAAGCGCGTTCCATGGATCTCCCAAATTTCTGTGAGTGGGCATGCCGCCCCCTTCTACCCTGAGGTAATAGTGACATGATCAGCGTTTTTGATATCTTCAAAATCGGTGTAGGCCCCTCTTCTTCCCACACTGTTGGTCCGATGAAAGCGGCCAAACAGTTTGTTGACGAGCTGCGCGCGGGCGGCAAGATCCGCGATGTAACCCGGATCAATGTCGATGTTTACGGCTCCCTCTCCTGGACTGGCAAAGGCCACCATACCGACACAGCCATCATCATGGGCCTGGCCGGCAACCTGCCGGAAAACGTCGATATCGATGCCATCCCTGAATTTATCTCCCGCGTAGAACAGACCGAGCGCCTGCCGATCGGCCTGCACTGCCACACCGTCAGCTTCCCGCGCGATGCCATGGTATTCCACGACGAAGCACTGCCGCTGCACGAAAACGGCATGAAGCTGAGCGCCCTGATCGAAGACGAAGTGGTCTACAGCAAGACCTACTACTCCATCGGTGGCGGTTTCATCGTTGACGAAGAGAACTTCGGCAAGGCTGACAGCGGCGACATGTCCGTACGCTACCCGTTCAAGAGCGCCGCCGAACTGGTTGCCCACTGCAGCCAAACCGGTCTCTCCATCTCTGCCCTGATGATGGAAAACGAGAAGTGCTTCAACACTCCGGAAGAGATCTACAAGAAGTTCGGCAAGATCTGGAACACCATGCGTGAAGGGATCGAGCGCGGCTGCCGTACCGAAGGCGTCCTCTCCGGCCCGCTGCGCGTGCCCCGTCGTGCGGCTCCGCTATACCGCCAGCTCAACACCAACGAGAACCTCTCGAGCGACCCGATGAACATCGTTGACTGGGTCAACATGTTCGCTCTGGCCGTGAGTGAAGAGAACGCTGCCGGTGGCCGCGTGGTCACCGCACCGACCAACGGCGCTGCCGGCATCATCCCGGCCGTACTGGCCTACTACGACAAGTTCATCCAGCCGGTTGGCCGCGACGAGTACACCCGTTTCTATCTGGCTGCCGGTGCCGTCGGCATCCTCTACAAGATGAACGCCTCCATCTCCGGTGCCGAAGTGGGCTGCCAGGGTGAAGTGGGCGTCTCCTGCTCCATGGCCGCAGCCGGTCTGACCGAACTGATGGGCGGTAGCCCTGAGCATGTCTGCGAAGCCGCTGAAATCGGTATGGAGCACAACCTGGGTCTGACCTGTGACCCGGTTGCCGGCCAGGTTCAGGTGCCCTGCATCGAGCGTAACGCCATCGCAGCCATGAAGGCGGTCAACGCCTCTCGGATGGCCCTGCGTCGTACCTCCAAGCCGCGCGTCTCGCTGGACAAGGTCATCGACACCATGTACGTCACCGGCAAGGACATGGACTCCAAGTACCGTGAAACCTCCCGTGGCGGTCTGGCTATCAAGGTTATGCAGGTTGCCTGCGACTAAACAGCCACTGGCATGACGACAAAAGGCGGGTTATCCCGCCTTTTTCTTTTTACCGGTTCCGGTACTTCGTCACTGGAAGACTTGGAGAACAAAAAGGATGGCCTTGCGGGCCATCCTTTTTTATCTGCTCTATCCAGCCAATCACGGCACCTGGGCCGCACGCCGGATCAGGAGGAGAGTTTGCCATCCAGTTCGGCAATCTTGGCAGACCAGTAGGCCGGGCCGGTTTCGTGGATATTGTTGCCTTCGGAGTCGACCGCTACGGTCACCGGCATATCTTCCACTTCAAACTCGTAGATCGCTTCCATGCCGAGATCGGCAAAGGCCACCACGCGGGCTTTCTTGATCGCCTTGGCCACCAGATAGGCAGCGCCACCAACTGCCATCAGATAGACAGCCTTGTGCTGCTTGATGCTCTCGACGGTTTTCGGGCCGCGCTCGGACTTGCCGATCATGCCGATAAGGCCGGTTTCACCCAGCATCATGTCGGTGAACTTGTCCATCCGGGTGGAGGTGGTGGGACCGGCCGGGCCAACCACTTCGTCGCGCACCGCATCGACCGGGCCAACGTAATAGATGAAGCGGTTGGTGAAATCGACCCCTTCCGGCAGCCCTTCGCCGCGGGCCAGCATGTCGGCGATACGCTTGTGGGCAGCATCGCGGCCGGTAAGGATCTTGCCCGACAGCAGCACGGTATCACCGCTCTTCCAGCTGGCCAGCTCAGCCTTGGTGATGCCATCGACGTTGACACGGCGCACGTTGCCACCCGCTTCACGGGTGATCTCCGGCCAGTCGCTCAGTTTCGGCGGCGTCAGTTCGGCGGGGCCTGAACCATCCAATTCAAAGTGAACGTGACGGGTCGCGGCGCAGTTGGGGATCATCACTACCGGCTTGGAGGCGGCGTGAGTCGGCGCGGATTTCACCTTCACATCCAGTACTGTAGTGAGGCCGCCCAGACCCTGGGCACCGATCCCCAGCTTGTTGACCTTGTCGTAGAGCTCGACGCGCAGCTTCTCTTCGGTGGTTTGCGGGCCACGGGCGATCAGCTCCTGAATGTCGATGTGCTCCATCAGCGCCTCTTTGGCCAGTACGGCGGCCTTCTCGGCAGTACCGCCGATGCCGATACCGAGCATGCCGGGCGGGCACCAGCCCGCGCCCATGGTCGGCACGGTTTTCAGCACCCACTCGACGATATCATCGGAGGGATTGAGCATGACCATCTTGGATTTGTTCTCGGAACCACCGCCCTTGGCGGCGATGCTCACCTCGACCTTGTCACCCGGGATCATGTCGATATGGACGACCGCAGGGGCGTTGTCTTTGGTGTTTTTGCGGCTGCCGGCCGGATCGGCCAGCACCGAGGCGCGCAGCGGGTTGTCCGGATTGGTGTAGGCACGGCGGGTACCTTCATCCACCATCTCCTGCACTGTCATGTCGCTGTCCCACTGCACCTGCATGCCGATCTTCACAAAGCAGGTGACGATGCCGGTATCCTGACAGAGCGGACGGTGGCCTTCGGCAGACATGCGGGAGTTGATCAGGATCTGGGCCAGCGCATCCTTTGCTGCGGGGTTGGCTTCCCGATCATAAGCAGCTTTGGCGGCCTGGACAAAATCCAGCGGGTGGTAATAGGAGATGTACTGGAGGGCATCTGCGATGGAATCGATAAAATCCTGTTTTTTTATAATGCTCATATCATCCTCACTGGTCCTTGCGTCGCACGGGGGCGATGGACAAGGGCTTCCATATGATGGCTGTGTAGGGGCGCAAACCAAACACTATCAGTCAGCAAAAAACCTGAAACACAGCAGTTTTTTCTTTAGTCACCGCCACCTATGATACGCTTGCCCACCAGCACCGACTAGGGTTCGGGAATCAAACTGTTGCCTGTGTAACATAAAATGACGCCATCACTGCATATCCATTATCCAGATCATCACACACCTCTCCACGCGCTATTTGCACGGCTGCAACATCAGCCGTGGGCCATGCTACTGGAGTCAGCCGGACCACTTGGTGCCGACAATGGCTTCGACATCATCACCGCCGATCCGCTGGCGACTCTCGAAACCTGTGGCCAGCTCACCACAGTGCGCTGTAGCAATGCAGAAAGAGAGCATCATGGCGACCCCCTCACCCTGCTGGCCGAACTTCAGCAGCAACTGCTTGGCCAACCGGTCGCGCACAACAGCAAACTGCCCTTTATAGGCGGGGCACTCGGGCTGTTTGGCTACGATCTGGGCCGCCACTTTGAACAGCTGCCAAGTCAGGCTGCCGCCGATATCAAGGTGCCCGACATGGCGGTGGGGATCTATGACTGGGCGCTGCTGCGCAGCGTCGAGACCGGCGCCTGGCAACTGGTGCACTGGGGAGATGAAGCGGGTCTTGCCAGACGTATCGACTGGCTCGAGCAACAAGTTGCCGAACCGGCGCCACCTTTCCACCTGCAAGGCAGCTGGCAAAGCAACATGAGCCGGGAAACCTATGGCGAGAAGTTTGCCCGCATTCAGGAGTACCTCGCGGCGGGGGATTGCTACCAGATTAACCTGACCCAGCGCTTCAGTGCCCCCTATCAGGGCGATGAGTGGCAGGCTTACTGCACGCTGGCGGCGGCCAACAAGGCGCCTTTCTCCGCCTTTTTGCGCTTGCCGGACAGCGCCATTTTAAGCCTCTCCCCCGAGCGTTTCTTGCTGCTTGATGGTCACCATATCGAGACCAAGCCCATCAAGGGAACGCGCCCGCGTCATCCTGATCCAGCCATCGATCGGGAGATAGCCAACGAGCTGTCACAGGCAGACAAGGACAGATCAGAGAATCTGATGATCGTGGATCTGCTGCGCAACGACATCGGGCGGGTGAGCAGGCCGGGCTCGGTCAGCGTGCCTCATCTCTTTGAAGTGGAGTCCTTTCCGGCAGTGCACCACTTGGTCTCCACCATTCATGGCGAACTCGATAGCCGCTGGCAAGGCGTCGATCTGCTGCGCGCCTGTTTCCCGGGCGGCTCCATCACAGGTGCGCCCAAGATCCGCGCCATGGAGATCATCGAGGAGCTGGAGCCCCAGCGACGCAACGCCTACTGCGGCAGCATCGGCTACCTCAGCCAGCATGGCCGGATGGACACCAGCATCTGCATTCGCACCCTGATTGCCGAAGCGGACCGTCTGCACTGCTGGGCCGGTGGCGGCATCATCGCCGACTCCGACGCCGACAGCGAATATCAGGAGACCTATGACAAGGTCGCCCGCATTCTGCCCCTGCTCACCGCACTGTGAGCCAGAGCCCCAGATAAACTGCCACGGAACCACGTCACGCCATGGAACGCCACGAACTGCTGACCCGTTTCTCCCTGCAACGACCAGCCCCGGCACATCGTCTCACCGTTGCCGGCCTCAGTCCGGCGGCTGTGCTGGTGCCTATCGTGGAGCGCCACGATGGCCTTCACCTACTGCTCACCCGTCGCAGTGCCCGGCTGCGCCATCATGCCGGACAGATCAGCTTTCCGGGCGGGCGTCAGGATCCCGATGATCAGGATCTCATCGCCACCGCGCTGCGGGAGACCGAAGAGGAGCTCGGCATCCCCTCTCATCTCGTGCAGGTGATCGGCACCCTCAATCCGCTCAATACCATCTCGCGCTTCGAGGTGCTGCCGGTGCTGGCTCTGCTCGATGCCGACTACTCACTCGAATTGAGTGCAGATGAGGTGGAGCATGCCTTTGAGGTACCGTTAAACCACCTGCTCGATCGCCGCAATCATATCGCCCTCACCTTTTATCGGACGGGCAAACAGCACACCGTCTACTGGATCCCCTGGCAACAGCACTATATCTGGGGGGCCACGGCCAGCATGATCTGTCAGCTGGCCCAGCACCTCGAGAGGTAACAATTTGGCAACTTGCGGCAGGGCGGAATTTAATCATTAACATTAAACCAACGTGTCAAATGCTAAACAAAAATTGATTTTTTACTGTTTTGATCACGTTTCTATAAGAAACTCGGGGTTTTCGTCTGTTAAAGATGAATTTGATCAACATTTTTGATTAAAAAAACCGTATCCTTGCCGCCGACTTAATAAGAACCACAATTCGGGGTGAGATAGATGTCAAATACTGTCACTGGCGCACAGGATGTCGCGACCGTAAAGGAGCAAGGAACGAGCTTCGTCCAGAGTAAAGGCTGGACAAAACAAGATTCAACCTGGGTTATCAGCCTGTTTGGTACTGCTGTTGGCGCAGGCATCCTGTTCCTGCCGATCAACGCAGGCATGGGTGGCTTCTGGCCACTGGTGGTGATGGCGCTGCTGGTTGGCCCGATGACCTATCTGGCCCACCGTGGTCTGGCCCGCTTCGTACTCTCCTCCAAAAAGCCCAATGCAGACATCACCGAAGTGGTTGAAGAGCACTTTGGTGCCGGTGCAGGCAAGCTGATCACCCTGCTCTACTTCTTCGCGATCTACCCTATCGTGCTGATCTACGGCGTGGGCATCACCAACACCGTGGAAAGCTTCATGGTCAACCAGCTGCAGATGAGTGCACCGCCGCGCTGGATCCTCTCCATCGTGCTGATCATGGGCATGATGTCCGTGATGCTGGCCGGCGAGAAGTTGATGCTGAAAGTGACCGAAGTACTGGTCTACCCGCTGATCGCCATCCTGGCCGGTATCTCCCTCTACCTGATCCCGGACTGGACCGGTGCGGCTCTGCAGCAAGTGCCTTCTGCCAAGGATTTCGCCGTCACTCTGTGGCTGACCATCCCGGTGCTGGTCTTCTCCTTCAACCACAGCCCGGCCATCTCCAGCTTCTCGCTGGCCCAGCGCCGCGACCACGGTGAGCACGCCGTCGAGAAAGCCGATGCCATCCTCAAGCGTACAGCCATGGTGCTGCTGGGCTTCGTGATGTTCTTCGTGTTCTCCTGCGTGATGAGCCTGACACCGGTGCAGCTGGCTGAAGCCAAAGCCCAGAACATCGCCGTGCTCTCCTATCTGGCCAACCAGCATGCGAGCCCCATCATCTCCTACTTCGGGCCGCTGGTGGCGTTCGTCGCCATCGTATCCTCCTTCTTCGGCCACTATCTGGGTGCCCGTGAAGGTCTGAAAGGGATGATCGTGCAGAACATGCGCAAATCCGGCAAAGAGCCGAACGCCAAGAAAGTCGAGATGTTTATCATCGCCTTCTTCATCCTGACCCTGTGGGGCACCGCTATTGCCAACCCCTCCATCCTGGGCATGATCGAATCGCTGGGCGGCCCCATCATCGCGACCATCCTGTTCATCATGCCGATGTACGCCATCAAGCGCGTACCGGCCATGGCAAAGTATCAGGGTCACATCAGCAATGTCTTCGTGACCGTGATGGGCCTGACTGCCATCTCCGCCATCCTCTATCAATTGGTCGGTTAATCCCGCCACCGATAGTCAAAAACCAGCCGGCAACGGCTGGTTTTTTTATTGCATCATTCTGCGATCTTCTCTGGAAATCCCTGCTCCTTTTCTCAGTTGCCCCGGTTAACCAAGCTCCCTGCGCCACTGCATATCTGTGCCATCACAGCCCTCCGCTCATATCATGAGAACCCGTTTTTATCTCGCCCTGTGGGGTACCCCCCCCCACCCGTCACAACGCAACAGCCTTCTGACTGTCTGCCTATCTA
>NZ_CAWNWX010000075.1:0-29862 GCF_963878195.1 Aeromonas sp. HMWF016 | reverse complement strand
ATATAATACCTGAAGATAAAATATTCTAGCTAGCTCTTGTGTATACTTTTTTTGTTCAGGCACCAATATCATACCAAGAGCACCACCAACCAACAAATTTACCAAAACATCTGGTATCGATAGTAAAACGATGATTAAATCAGAGGTTTTTGAGACACCAAAAGATGATGCGATAAATAATTCTCTTAAAAACCCCGAGATCCGCCCTAAAAAAAGAGCAAAAGAAACAAATAGACCAGATATAAATAGCTTTTTCATATTCATATGCCGCATGTAACTTGTGGGCATTAACATAGTCAACGCCCACAATAATTAGCTAACTTTATACTTTAAGACCCATTCACCATCCTTATAGTCCCATAATTCTTTATTTCTAAATTTTTCAACTGTATTATCAAACTCATCTCTCGTTATCATATGAAAATTTAGAAAATCTTCAAGATCATTAAATGGCTTTTCATCCTGTAGTTCATTGACTATTTTTACAGCTTCAGCACGTGACAGCCTATCGTTCCAAATGTCATAACAGGTCTGATCTGTTGCACGCCAGAAACCAAATTTCAGGTATTTGAACCAAATATTGATTTCGCAAAGCTTTTCGTCGATATTGTCGTAATCCAGATAGTTACCAGGTAAAGGACCAGCTCTACGACCTGTAAAACCTCTCGGTAATACAAACTCATAGTTCTGACGCCCATACCATTTAACAAAGTGCCCCAGATAAATACTCTGAACTCCAGCTTCTTCAAGTTTCTTGTAATCAGGATACTTATAGAAAAATACATCGCGTTCAGAAACGTCATCATCCAGCCAATCAAAAACTGTCTTTTCTTTGACCAGATCACTTTTATTTATCGCTAATGCCGAAGGTCTGCTTTCGCTACGCTGCAACCCGCCAAACTCAAAGGCTATATCTTCTCCCCAAACTACAAGCGGAACTTCATAGATTAAAGCTGTATTTACAACGCTTGAAAACATTGCACAATGTTCTGCCCAATTTGGCTCACCCTGACGTAAAAAACATTTTTGACGGATTTTTCTAAAGGTGCTTGGTTTGATTGTAATTTTCATATGATCAACGTTCAGATCTTTGATCATATTATTTAAATTATCTATACCTTCAGTAGTAGGTAAATGGGCTGCGAGCGTTACGCAAAGTACTTTTAAGCCAAAATGTTCAGCTAAGACTGCAGCCTGATACCAACTGTCTTTACCCCCACTGACAGCAACTATACAGTCATAAAATGGGTGGCTTGCTTTTTTTATATCTTCAACAATCAGTTCGAGATCTTTAAAACGTGCATCCCAGTCGATAGTCGCTTTAACCTCTTTGGTGCGACATGCGTTACAAAAACCGCGCTCGTCCAACCAAACTCCTGGTTTTGTATCTGGCATTACACAATTTGAACAAAACTTCATATTTTATCCCTCGACAGCCTTATAGTTTCGCTTATCCATATAAGTCCGCCCCAGTAAAATGTACTCATTAAATGAAGACTGGTCTTCAAGTAATTCAGTTAGCTTGTACTCTCTCGGATCAACTACTTCAAGCTCCTGTCCGGTTTGCAAATTAATATCATTTGCCAAAACACTACCCTTGCAGAACCAAGTACCGTCTTCTCTCTTCTCCCAAGCTGTCGGATCCCTGAATGGGTTAATCGACGACATAAATTCATCTTCTGACAAACCAACCCAGTCAAGAAAGACCTGAAGAGCTTTTGGCTTCACTTCAATGTATTTCTTAATAAGCGCCAGACCTTCTGATTTAGTTATTCTTTTCAAACGTATGTCACGAGCAACATGGTCAGAGACCTTTGCATAACCAAATTTCAGATATTTGATATAGTCATGCACACTAGCATTATTGAAACAATGAATTGATTCATAAGTGTTATATGTGCGTTCCTGAGTATGGGTCTCATAACCAAAATTACTAATCGCATGTTCTATCTGTCTCTGAGAATCCCAAAACACATAGTTACCAATATATAATCCACGAACTCTGGATTTTTCTAACTGAGCATCAGAAGGATAAGTAAATGCTTGTAAGTCTTTATGTGTCACTTTGTCAGAAACGCCAATTAAAGATTCAGCATCGACACAACGCATCGCATGTTCTTTCCTGACCTTTTTGGTCATTTCAACACGGTCATGGTGGCTAAACATCCCCACCTGATCCAACCAACCATTTACCCCCCAGATAATTAATGGGATATCAAGCTTAGTTGCAACCTGTACCGGGAATGTCTGACTCCCAGCAAGGACGTGCCAGTACATGTCACCAAACTTTTGGAGAGTGATTTTTGTGATTTCTTTGATTGTTTCAGGGCCTACTGTGGACATCATATGATCACAATCCAGTTCAGTGATCAAACGCGCCAGATTACGTACACCAACTTTGGTACTGAAGTGAGTGTTGTAGGTTACGAGCAGGGGGTTTAATCCGTACTTATTTTTGACTAGGTCTACGATGAAAAAATCATCACCCGTACCAACAACAGGAATTACGCAGTCATAAGATGCCCCTGAACGCCCTTTATACTGAGACAATAAAGCGTCCAGTTCTTTTTCTTTAGCTGCCCAGTCAATTTGATATTTTTCTTCATGAACACGGCAACCACTACACACACCTTGTTCGTCAAGAATCAAATTCAGTGCATGGTTTTCCGGATACAAACACCTGTTACAAAAATTCATTTTTCAAATACCTTAAAATGGACGGCCCAAGATATCTAATGAGAAATCTTCATATTTTACTTCTGAGCTTAGACGAACATCTAATCCAGAACTACGCATTTGAGCCTTAGCTGCAATAGTGCTGTGTTCCATATGCTGGAAAATGTTCGCTGCCGCGACGGCCTGACAACCACCTTTTGAAATGGCATCAGCCAGATGTTCGAATCGGCCAACACCACCTAAAGCAATAACAGGAATATTCACCTCAGAACTAACTTCCTGTAATAATTCGACGTCATATCCAATGCGTGAGCCGTCACGATCGACAGAGTTTAATAAAATTTCGCCGGCACCAGCAGCTTCGATATCTTTCAAATATTTTTTCAGGCTGACCTTGTAAACACCTTTACTCAGATAATCATATACTGCGTAACCAGAGTCTGTTTTGACTACATCAACAGATACCGTAATACACTGATCTCCATAGATATTTGAAGCCTCAGTAATAAACGCAAGATTACTACGCACAATAGAATTCAGGCATACTTTGTCAGCACCAGCTTTAAGTAGACTTTGGATATGTGCTAACGTCTTGATGCCACCACCAACAGTTAAAGGCACAAAACACTCTTTAGCTGCCCATGCAACTAATTCTATATTAGGTGATCTAAACTCCTTGGTTGCATCAATATCAATGATAACGATCTCATCTACATCCCAATTCACGAAAAACTCAATAGCCGTTTTTACATTACCTATCGGTAAATATTTGTTGAAGTTAAAACTTTGAACCACTAAATCATTTTTAGCGATAATACAAGGAATCAATCTCGTCTTAAGCATTATGTTGACCAACCATTGAACTTGCCCATTTGAAGAAGCTACTTAACGCAAGCAAACCATTTTTCTGACTTTTTTCAGGATGGAACTGCATGCCTATGACATTATCTTTTCTTACAGCAGCAGTCATCAAACCGCCGTAATCAAATTTTGCCATGGTGTATCGATCATCACAGACGACATGCAGACTGTGTACAAAATAAAAATCTTTATCAGCATGGAGATAATCGAAAATAATATCTGCTGGCTGCAAAACTAAAGAGTTCCAACCAATGTGAGGCACTCTCAGATTTCCTTCAGGGTGCATATAGGTTACTTTTCCAGGAATCCAGCCAAGACCTTTCGTCATTTCCTTTTCTTCAGAAACATCAAATAACAGCTGCATACCGAGACATATACCTATAGTTGGTTTCTTCAGCTCTTTTACAGCTTTGTCCAATACAGGGATTAAGCCCCTTTCAGAGAGCTTTTTCATCGCATCAGGAAAGGCACCAACACCAGGTAAAATAATGATGTCGGACGCCAGAATCACACTGCTTTCGGCAGTAATCACGACATTAAAATCTCCGACATGAGCAATCGCATTTTCGATCGACTTCACATTTCCCATCTCGTAGTCGATAATCGCTACATTCAATTTATTAGCCATATGTGCCCTACCATTACATCGAGAAGCCATCATCAACAACTATGTTTTGTCCATTGACAAAATCAGACATTGACGACAGTAGAAAAACGATTGACCCCAATACATCAGACACATCCAACATTCCTTTCCCTAGCGTTTCCTTTTTATAGGCTTTAAGAAAATCTTCAGGCTGATGATCAAATATACCGCCAGGACTTACTAAATTGACCCGAAATTTACTATTCGCGACATATTTCGCCACATAACGTGACAGATGAATAAGACCTGATTTAATAGCGGCATATTCGACTGGCATAGTCATTTTAGTATTTTCGTAAATACTGAATTTTGGAGGAATGACTCCATAAACAGAAGATATATTAACCAGCGAAAATGCATTCTGATACTTTTCGAAATATCTGGCACACTGTTGCATAAATAAAAATGAAGAGCCAAGATTCATCGAAATGTTTTCATTGAAATCACCCTGAGCCACTTCATAAAAGTGCTTACCATAATTTTTATTTCGTGGGTAAGCGCAATTAACTGCACCAGTAATATTTTCCACAGAGTCAAAAAATCTGACAACGGCAGACTCATCCAATAAATCAATAATAACTGCCTGTAACGCATGGCTGTGAATATCAACGCCGGCATTCTCTAGCTTATCATTTAAAACCTTCAGATCCCGGTCAATAGCAATAACTGCAGCTCCCTGTGCCATCAACTTATGAACAAGTTGGGCTCCTAGAAGCCCTCCAGCACCGGCCACAACGATCTTTTGTCCTTCAAGCATCATTTGTTTTACTCTTTACTATTGCTTCTGCGAGCATGAAATCATAAATATCATCAATATCCACAGCCCTGTCTTTCGGAATGAGCACACTAGTCACTTTGCCGTCAAACAACGCATTTTTTTCAAGAACAAATTCAGGTTTCGCTGCGTAAACTACTGTAGTTATATCAAAAACTTCAGGAGCGTCTTGCCTACGATATACACCGTTAGCAGACCTGTTGACCAACTCGACATATCCATCTTCGCTCTGTTTGACCATATTGAAATACGGGCTACGATTTGCTGGAGTAACAGAAATACAGATATCGGCACCAGTTTTTGAAAGTTTGTTTATTGCAGCACTAACATCTTTTTGATCACGTAGTGGGCTGGTTGCAGGCAAACTTACAAATATATCAAAATTGCCGTAACCGGAACGAACATAGTCAATTCCATGACGCCATGATAACCATTCTGGACTGGTGTCTGTAGCAAGCTCTGCAGGACGCTGGATAATTTCGGCGCCTGCAGCCCGCGCAACTGAAGCAATAGCGACATCGTCAGTGGAAACAAACACTTTTTCAATACCCGTTGTAGCAAATGCTGTTTCTATGGAGTATTGAATTAGAGGTTTACCATCCAGAAGTTTAATGTTTTTTTGAGGTAGTCCCTTTGAACCTCCTCTGGCAAAGATGAATGCAATAGTTCTCACGCTATCCTTCTCCATTTATTAGATTGTTTTGCATCCTCAATCAGTTTGATCACCTTCGAAGCTGTCTTAACTGTTGCCAGATGTGACATGCCAGCAGTTTTGATGTTTTCAAAAGCTTGCAACATATCTATATACATGCCGTTTTTATTGTATTCCGGCTCTGAATACAGAGTTTCAGTTCCTGTTGCATGAAATAATATGACTGAGTTTGCTATTAGGTCCCACACCAATCGACCTTTTTCACCAATAAACTCACAGTTTCGTTGTGTTGATTTTTGAATAAAATCAAGATGGATAGAAATGTAGGTGCCGGATGAAGTTGTAAGAACCAAATCCGCTATCTCTTCGACATCTAAATCCAGCTCATCTGTTGTACGCAGCCAACTATGCTGTAATTCCAAATCGTCAAAGAACCAAAATAAATAATCCAACTCATGACTGAGCTCTAGCAAGACCCCACCACCAAGTTCTTTTTTAGCGGAAACAGAGTCTTTATAATTTTTGTCTATACGCCATCCTGGTAAAAACTGTCCAACATTAGATTCAATATTGTAAACAGTACCTAACGAGCCAGAATCCAGATATTTTTTTACGATTTGAGCTGAAGGTAAAAATCGCAAACAATAGCCGACAGAAACCATATTTTCATATAGTCCGTGAATGCTGGCTAGTAATTCTTCGCAAGCATTTAAGCTATCCGATAAAGGTTTTTCAACAAGAACAGCTATACCTTTTTGTAGCAAAATATTAGCTGTAGTAACATGATAGGGCGCCGGTGATGCAATAATGACATAAACTGGTTTTTCTACCAGCAGTTGTTCAAAACTAATAACAGCATCGGCATGATCTGGTAATTTATTGTTACGTCCGCTTGCAGAAACAGAATAAATTTTACCTTCTGGATGTAGGTGCTTTAAATTAGCAAGATGGCGTTTGGCAATACTGCCCATACCAATGACAGCGTAACAACTCATCTCAGAACTCCAAATTCATAATGTCTGTTTGTGCTCTGTTGTAGTCTTCAATTCTGCCAATATCAAGCCAATATTCATGAATTGGAAACATTAAAACATTTTGTTGTTGCGATATTGATTGTTCTAATAAAGTAGGCATATCTATACGAAAATTTTGTTTTACAAAGCTTCGAATTTTCGGACTCACAATATAGATACCAGCATTAACAAAGAATCGTTGTACTGGTTTTTCTACCATGCTAATAATTTTATTACCTTCGCCTTGTATGACACCAAATGGAACTTGGTACTCGTAATCTCTCACACACATTGTTGCTGCAGCCCCATGCTTATTATGAAATTCAAGCACGCGCTCAAAATCAACATTAGTTAAAACATCACCATTGATTAAAATCAGTGGTAGTTCAGGAGTGTCACAGGGTAATAAGCCGAGTGCACCGCCCGTACCTAATGGTTCTTTTTCGTGCACATAATTAATTTTTACATTCCACTTCGAACCGTTGCCAAAATAATCACGAATCATTTCTGGAAGGTAATGAGTAGAGATATAAAAATTTACAAACCCAGAATTAACAAAACTATTAATAAGTATTTCCAAAATGGGTTTGTTACCTACTTTTAACATAGGCTTAGGGCAATTATCCGTTAATGGCCTCAAACGAGTACCAAAGCCCCCTGCCATTATAAATACTGGATTTTGATATTTTGAGTATTGCCCTACTCTTTGCAACGTTTCTAAGCCAGCAACTTTATTTCCATCCATCAAAGGAATAGCGAGAAGCTGCTCACTTTCCATAAACTTGACTAACTCTTTACGTGCAGTACCCAGCTTTGCTGTTAATGGCTTAGTATTCATAACCATATTAACAGGACTATTAAGGCTTAAATTTTTTAGTAGCCCACGTCTAATATCACCATCAGTAACAACTCCCAGCAAACTGAATTCATTATCAACAACAAGAGCTATTCGCAACGATTCACTATCTATTAGTTGCAAAGCATCACGTATAGGCTGTTCTGGCTTAATTAAAACATTCTTCCAGTCATAGCTCATTAATAAGTCCCTTACCGTAAAAATGGTTTGGCCACATATAAGGTTTTGTTGTTTGCCAGGTCTTTAATAACTGTTGCTCCAGCACCAACCACTGTATGCGAACCAATTTTGATATTCTGGATCAACATGGCCCCAGTACCAATATGCACAGCATCTTCTGTTGACACGCCACCAGATAGTACGGCCCCCGGAGCAATGTGATTATTACCACCAACCCAGCAATCATGATCTACGATGGCACCGGTATTGACTATGCTGTTAGGGCCAATGTGGGTGCCGGCCTGAATGATGGCCCCCGCCATGACCTGAACCCCCTCCTCCAGCACGGCGTAGTCAGAGACCATGGCCTGTGCGCTGACGACACTTGCAAAGCGGTAACCAAGAGCGCGATAACGGGCAAACAGCGTGGCGCGTAGCGGGTTGCCCGGCAGGGAGCCGATGCCATTGACCAACGCCACCTCATCCGGATGGAGGGTCAGTATTTCCTCATCATGCCAGAGGGGAATGTCAGCCAGCGCGGCGCGCGGTGCACCTGCGGCGGGTGCAACCAGAGCGAGGGGAACCACACCCTGGCTACGCAGCATGTCGACCAGCACCGAGGCATGCCCGCCAGCCCCGAGGACGATGACCGGTTTATTCACGGATAGGCTCACCCGCCTGATAGGCACGTTTAGCCGGTTGCCCCAGGAGCTGCCAGTAGGCATAGGGGCTAACTCCATCGCCAGGGCGTTTGATGGCGAGGTTGTCGGCACAGAGGATGACGCCCTCCTCAATGTCGCAGGCGGCCACCAGGCTCTTGCGTGCGATCTCCTTGTTCTTGAGCTCGCTCGGGCGAGGCCCTTTGATGCCATCTCCCAGTGCCAGCTCCACATCGCGGATCCCTTTCACCATGGCGGCCAGTTCATCGGGTTCAAGAGAAGCCTTGTGATCAGGCCCTTCCATGTTGCGATCCAGAGTGAAGTGCTTCTCGATGAGGCAGGCTCCACGGGCGACTGCAGCCACTGGTATGGTGATACCCTGGCTGTGATCCGAATAACCGACCGGCAACCGGAAGGCGTGCGACAGGGTATCCATGGCTTTGAGGTTGATATCCACCATGGGCGCCGGATACTCGGTCGTGCAATGCAGCAGGGTCACCTTGTTAGCAAGAGCGGCCTGACCAGCCTCGCTGGTATAGGCAGCCATGAAGGCGGCCTCACCGGGCTGCGCATCCTGCGGCGCGGTCAATCCGAAGGCTATCACTCCCAGGGCCGCCTCCACTTCTGCCAACGTGGCCATACCGGTCGAGACGATCAACTCGCAACCGGTGCGAGCATGGGCCAGTACGAAAGGAGCATTGGTCAGTTCCCCGGACGGGATCTTGAGTGTCTGCAACTTCAACCGGTTCACCAGAAAGTCCAGGCTCTCGGTATCGAAGGCGGTAGACAAAAACTCGATGCCGAGAGACTCGCAATGGGCGATCAGACGAAGATGGGCATCGAACGAAAGCTCAAGGCGGGAGAGCATGGCAAACTGGCTCTCTTCCTTGCCGGTGTTGGCGGTTTGATAAGCGGCCTGCTTGGCCTGGCGGGTCACTAGATTGGCCGCCTTGAAGGTCTGAAACTTGACAACATCGACGCCTGCCTGGTGGGCAGCATCGATCAGTGCCACGGCGAGTGCTTCGTCGCCATTATGGTTGACGCCGGCTTCGGCGATGATGCGGATCATGGCGACGGACTCCTGTCGAGATCATGGAACTGTTTGATGGTGGGGATGGCAAAATGCTTCAGGCGTGCCACGATTTGGCCGCTGGAGTCCCCTGCACCATAAGGATTGACATAAGCATCCGAGCCCATAGGCTGCAAGGCCTTGGCAATGCATTCCGTAATGGCCTCAGCCTTCGCGTCGCAATGGAGCACACTCTTCGCTGCCAGGCGCCCTTGTTGGCGTTGGCCGATATTGATGGTCGGGACACCCAGCGAAGGCACTTCGATGATACCGCTCGACGAGTTGCCAATCACAGCGGCACAGTGTTTCACCGCGCTGAGGTAACGCCTGTAACCCAAAGACGGGATGGCCAGCACGCGTGCAGGATTTGCTGCCGCATACTGCTCAAGCAGTGGAATGATGGCTCGACCACCGTCATCTGCATTCGGATACGTCAGGATGACCTGATGGTCGGAATAGTTATCCAACGCCGCCAGCAAAGCACTGAAACTCTCCCTAGCCGATTCATCGGCCAGAGTCACGGGGTGATAGGTCACCACGAAGAACGGTGAGTCCAACGTAAACCCAAGAGAGGATTGCAGCTCGTCCATGGACAGCAGCGGTGTCTTGATGATGTGGTCCAGACCGACGGCACCTACGTTGAACACCCGCTCAGGCGCCTCACCCAACTGAATGACACGCTGTCGATAGGGCTCGGCTGCCGTGAAGTGCAGGTAGCTCAGCTTGGTAATGGCATGGCGAATAGCGTCGTCATAAGCCCCCTCGGTGATCTCGCCACCATGGAGGTGTGCTACCGGTATGCGCTGCAACATGGCCGCTTGGGCTGCCGCCAGCGCTTCAAAGCGATCCCCCAGGATCACCAGCACCTCCGGTTGCAACCGGGCCAATGCATCTGCCAGCCCGAGCAAGGCCACTCCCATGCTTTTGACCACCCCCACAGAGGTATCGGAGGAGAGCAGCATCTCGATGCGCTCATCGATCTTGAAACCATCCAGCTCTATCTGCTGATAGGTCAGACCGAACTCGGGGGACAAATGCGTACCCGAGACGATCAGTTTGAGCTCCAGGTCTTGATCGGCGGCAATGTCTTTCATCAACCAATAGAGCAGCCCGTATTCGGCGCGAGTACCGGTAAAGACGGCAATGGTGTTGGCCATGTTCAGACCTCGACAGGCGAACTGGGCAGGTTGATCAGATGGGCTTCCAACCATTCGGCATTGTTAAGCTCCCCACGTAAGGCATGAGAGAACATGGGCAAGCGATGCATCAGCTTCCATACAGGCCGGGTCATGACACCCGACTTGTTCAGCTCTGTCAGCAACGTATCCCGCTGGGTTTGATCTTCACAGACAATCGCATTGAGCCAGTAGTTGGAGCGTCCATAAGAAGGCTCGGTCACAAACTGGCATGCCTGCCCCTTGAAGAACTCGGCATAATGCATGGCAAGCGCCCGCTTTTGCGCCAGGAATTGCGGCAGGGCTTCCATCTGGGCACATCCGAGAGCCGCATTCAGATTGGGCATCCGGTAGTTAAAACCGGGTTCATCATGATAGAACTCGAACGGATGAGGCACCTTGGCGGTGGTAGTGATGTGCTTGGTACGCGCCCCCTGTTCGGCATTCTGGCAAAGCACCATGCCACCACCACCCGTGGTGATGATCTTGTTGCCATTGAAGCTCAGGGCGGAAAACTCGCTCAGCGTCCCCGTGTGTTTGCCTTTGTAGTAGGAACCAAGGCTCTCGGCAGCATCTTCCACTAGGGCGATGCCCCAAGCCTCGCACACGGCCTGAAGCTCATCGAGTTCAACCGGATGACCAAAGGTGTGCATGGGGACGACTGCTTTGAGGCGGCGTCCGCTTGCCTTGTGGATGGCACCTGTCTCGGTGCGAGACGCATGCTCTTCCAGCCAGTTGGCCAGGGCAATGGGGCACAGACCCAGGCTCTGGCGTGATACATCGACGAACACGGGTTCTGCGCCCATGTGATACAAGGCATTGCAGGTCGCCACAAAGGTCAGGGGCTGGGTGATCACCAGATCGCCTGCCTGCACACCTGCCATGTAGAGCGCGATATGCAGCGCCGCCGTGCCATTCATGGTGGCAACGGCACGGGCTGAACCGGTAAAGGTGGCTATTTGCTGCTCAAACTGCTCAACATAGGCACCGACACTGGAAACGAAGGTGCTTTCGAGGGTATCGAGCACATATTGACGTTCATTGCCGGCAAAGGTCGGGGCGTGAAGAGGGATGAAGTCATCGGTTTTGTAGGTATCACGAATAAAACGTATCAATTGAGTATGCATACCTATTCCTTACATCTTGCCGTCGAGATATTTGCCCGTTTCTTTGTGGCCAAAATCCGGGATCATGGCGAAGAACAGCTCGACGATCTCTTTCTTGTCCCAGGCTCGTTTTGTTTTCATGGCTGTAATGGTCTGCTCGAAATGGTTGAGCAGATCATTCTGATATGAGGGTTCATTCTTGATGATGCCCAGGTTCTCGAACCGGGCCATATCCAGCTCTTCCTTGTCAGTGAAGAACTCTTCGAAGTCTTTTTCACCCGTGGTGTCGCTCTCGGTAAAGAGGCAGGGCCACATCCCCTGCTCAGGCATGCTCGCCATCAGGGCTCTGGCTTCATCCTCATCCTTGCACAGATACGGCTTGTAACCATGCTGCTCCAGATACTTCACGGCGATTTCGGCGAAGGTAATCAGGTGCAGGGATTCGCTGAGCTTGGGGAAGAAGATATCCCTGTTCTCACCGAAGATGCAGGACATCAGGCACAGCTCACCGGACTCCTGGGGGGTCACGAAGTAGCGTTTGATGTCGTTGGGGGCGACGATGGGCTGACGCTTTTGCAAGCGTTGGTTGAAGCCATGCAACAATGAGCCATCGGAGAAGGCCACGTTGGCAAAGCGAGCGGTTGAAATGGCAATCTGCTCGCTACGACGCATCAGGAACATCTCCATGATGCGCTTGGACGCCCCCATCATGTTGGCCGGATTGGCCGCCTTGTCTGTAGACACGCAGAAATATTTTTTGACACCCATATCGATGGACTGTTGAATCGTTTTGTCCGTGTTGAACACATTGACATCGATCATACGCATCAAGGTGAAAGGGTCTTTCTCGCTACGTACATGTTTGAGCGCAGACAAGTTGAGCACGTAATCATATGCACCGTCGGCTTTGATAAAGGCGTCATATTCAATGGAGCCGATATCCAAGGCGAACGTCTGGAAATCACCGTCAATATAACCAAACGAGCTGCGGATATCGCGCACCAACTCGACCATGTTGTTCTCACTGATGTCGACAACATGCAATTTACGTGGATTTCTCTTAAAAATCTCTTTGGTCACAGCCTGACCAATAGAACCAGCGCCACCAAGAACAAGGAAGCGGGACTGGCTAACGATAGTCGACAGTGTTTGTTCATTTTTACCAATATCATCAACAAACAGGTCTTTATTACGACCAATAAGAGTCAAAATACTATTTTTCATATTAAAGATACCGTTCTTAAGTTTTAAGTCCACGAGGAAATATAAATATATCAATAGTTAATTCAGTCAATGTCTTTTATTTTGGATAGATGCCAAGTTATCATCTCGGATAATCCTGACTCATAACATTCCTGTGGCAGCTATTGCAACTCTGAGGCTATCTTTTCGGCATTGATGGCATGGCCTGGCTGGCCTATCACATGGGTCATCTGGTCGCTATATGAACCCACCTTTGGCACTAGCTCATCAAGCAGCTCGCTGATGGTCTGCACCACCTCCAGATTGCGCGTCTTATTGTTAGCGCCCATGTTGTAAGCCTCTCCCCCTCCTTCCTTCTTTCAACACCAGATGGAGCATCTTTGGCATGGCCTTCCACATAGAGCTACTCACGAACCGGATCCCCTTTGCAAAAAATAGGGATAAGTTTGCCGGCCAAAGCATGGCTGATAGTCTGCAATATCAGTTTCTCAGCATGTTGCCAAGGCCCATAATTGGTTGAACAGTTAGTTACCAAAACTGGCGGCTCTAGGTACGATGCCAAGCGCGCACTAGGTGGCCACTGGAGGACTTGGAGGCAGAATAGGGACTGCTGGGGGCGTAGGGAGTGCTTTCGGTAAAGAGCGGCAATGGCTCACCGGCGGCCACTTCATCCGGATGGGGCAGGTCGCCATACACCTCGTCTGTGGAGATATGGTGGAAGCGGAAGGCCGCCTTGCGCGCCTCGTCCAGACCGTTCCAATAGGCACGTGCCGCTTCCAGCAGCATATAGGTGCCGACGATATTGGTCTCGATAAAGTCAGCCGGCCCTGTAATGGAGCGATCAACATGGCTCTCTGCGGCCAAGTGCATCACCGCATCCGGCTGGTACAGGGCAAATACCCGATCCAGCTCGGCGCAATTGCAGATATCTACTTGTTCAAAGGCATAACGATCGCTTGTCGATACATCGGCCAAGGACTCCAGATTACCGGCATAGGTGAGTTTATCAAGATTGATAACGGCATCCTGAGTATCACGGATGATATGGCGTACCACGGCAGAGCCGATAAAGCCTGCTCCACCGGTAACGAGAATTTTCATAAATATGCATTCTCTTGCGAGGAGTGAATACGCAATTAGGTATCGGGGATATAGAACGGTGAGCAGCCATGCTGCGCTTAAAAAATCAACAGATAGCATCTGTTAAAGACACTATGCAGCACAGCTAAACATTGAGCAAAAATGCGGGTAACACCATGGCTACCGCCCCTGGGTTACAGCCCCCAGTTTGCTGCTTTTAACCGAGTTTTGTTTGCTGTTGGTCATCGTGTCCTCCAGCATTTTTATGTTTTGATGGTCGATAACAGTGTTACCCGCTCGCATTTTATAGCCAAAAGAGGGTGTACAAAACCAAACGACACATAGTCTACCAGCCCGATAAGGCGCAGATTCTATCTCGTTTTCTGCAAACCTGCACAGCAAAAAGTGCCTTCATCAAGGGTTTTGAATCAAGATTCGATGGAGAACCGAAACAGCTTGATGAACTCATCCGAACCACCTTTCAAAATCGAACAGTTCACAGCCAAGTTACCGTTTTTTGGGCGAAAAAAATGGGGCAACCGCTCACGTTGCCCCATTTTATCGTCAGATTTAACTGACTCATTTATCAAATTGTGATCTATCGCTCAGAACAGATAGACTCACTTTTGCTCAGTCACCTTTTGACTCAACCGCTGCAGCCATGCGCGCCTCTTTGCTCTGGTGGCTGGTGAAGTAGCGCATCACCAGCACAAAGAAGAGTGGCACGAAGAAGATAGCCAGCACGGTGGCACTGATCATCCCCCCCATCACGCCGGTACCGATGGCATTACGGCTGCTGGCGCCGGCGCCGGAGCTGATCACCAGCGGCAGCACCCCGAGGATAAAGGCAAGCGAGGTCATCAGGATCGGGCGCAGCCGCAGACGCGCAGCCTCCACCACCGCCTCACCCAACCCCATCCCCTTGTCGTAGAGCTCTTTGGCAAATTCCACGATCAAAATTGCGTTCTTCGCCGACAAGCCGATGGTGGTGAGCAGACCCACCTGGAAGTAGACGTCGTTCTCCAGCCCACGCAGGGTGGCAGCCAGAATGGCCCCCAACACCCCAAGTGGCACAACCAGCATCACCGAGAACGGAATACTCCAGCTCTCGTAGAGGGCCGCCAGACAGAGAAACACCACCAGCAAGGAGATGGCGTAGAGCGCGGGTGCCTGTGAACCGGCCTGCCGCTCCTGGAAGGAGAGCCCGGTCCACTCGATACCCACCCCTTCCGGCAGCTTCTTCACCATCTGCTCGATAGCGGCCATCGCATCACCGGTACTCTTGCCGGGCGCCGCTTCCCCGACGATCTCCATCGCCGGTACGCCGTTGTAACGCTCCAGACGGGGCGAGCCAAAGCTCCACTCGGTGCTGGCAAAGGCAGAGAAGGGCACCATCTGACCGGCACTGTTGCGCACATACCAGAGCTTCAGGTCTTCCGGGTTCATCCGGAAGGGGGCATCCGCCTGCAGGTAGACCTTCTTGATCCGGCCCCGGTCGACGAAATCATTGACGTAGGACGAACCCCAGGCGGTAGCCAAGGTGTTGTTGATGTCCGCGATGGAGAGCCCCTGTGCCAGCGCCTTCTCGTAGTCGATCTTGATATCGAGCTGCGGCGTATCTTCCATCCCGTTCGGGCGCACCCGCACCAGAGTGGGATCCTGCGCCGCCATGCCGAGCAGCTGGTTGCGCGCCGCCATCAGCTTCTCGTGGCCAATACCACCGCGATCCTGCAGGAAGAAGTCAAAACCGGTCGCCGTACCCAGCTCAGGGATCGGAGGCAGGTTGAAGGCGAAGACCTGCGCCTCCTTGATGCTGAACAGATAGCCCATGGCGCGGCCGATGATGGCATTGGCGCTGCGATCCGCGCTCTTGCGCTCGCTCCAGTCCTTGAGCTTGATAAAGGCCATGCCCGCGTTCTGACCGCTACCGGCGAAGCTGAAGCCCGCCACCGTCAGTACGGAGTCGACATTGTCCTTCTCGTTTTTCAGGAAGTAGTCGCGCATGTCCGCCAGCACTACCTCGGTGCGCTGCTTGGTCGCACCCACGGGCAGTTGCACCATGGACATGATGACACCCTGATCCTCCTCCGGCAGGAAGGAGGTGGGCATCCGCATAAAGAGCACAGCCAGCACTGCCAGCATGGCACCGTAGATGAGGCTGTAGCGCACGCCTTGCTTGATCACCTTGCCAACTCCGCGCTGGTAGCGCTGGGTGCCGGCATCAAAGGCGCGGTTGAACCAGCCAAAGAAGCCGCGTTGGGCACCGAACTCGCCGTGTTTCATCGGCTTGAGCAGGGTGGCACAGAGTGCCGGCGTCAGGATCAATGCCACCAGCACCGACAAGGTCATCGCCGAGACGATGGTCAGCGAGAACTGGCGATAGATGGCGCCGGTCGAGCCGCCGAAGAAAGCCATCGGCACGAATACGGCGGAGAGCACCAGAGCAATCCCCACCAGCGCGCCGGTGATCTGGGTCATCGACTTGCGGGTCGCCTCCAGCGGGGAGAGATCCTCCTCGCTCATCAGGCGCTCCACGTTCTCCACCACCACGATGGCGTCATCCACCAAGAGGCCGATGGCCAGCACCATACCGAACATGGTGAGGGTGTTGATGGAGAAGCCAAATGCCGCCATCACCCCGAAGGTACCGAGCAGTACCACGGGTACCGCGATAGTCGGGATCAGGGTCGCCCGGAAGTTCTGCAGGAACAGATACATGACGCAGAACACCAGGAAGATCGCCTCGATCAGGGTCTGCACCACCTCCTCGATGGAGATCTTCACAAACGGCGTGGTGTCGTAGGGGTAGACGATCTTCATGTTGGCCGGGAAGTACTCCGACAGCTCGTTCAGCTTGGCGCGCACCTTCTCGGAGGTATCCAGCGCGTTGGCACCGGTCGCCAGCTTGATGGCTACCGCCGCGGTGGGCTGACCGTTGTAGAGCGCTTCGGCGTCGTAGCTCTCGCCAGCCAGCTCGACCCGGGCCACATCTTTCAGCCGCACCTTGGCGCCATCCTGAGTCACCCGCAGCAGGATGTCGTTGAACTGCTCGACGGTGGAGAGACGGGTCTGACCCATGATGGTGGCGGTGAACTGCTGATCGGCCACCGAGGGGGTTCCCCCCAGTTTGCCGAAGGCTACCTGGGCGTTTTGCGCCTTGATCGCCAGCTGCACATCACCCGGGGTCATCTGCACCCGGTTGAGCTTGTTGGGGTCGAGCCAGATCCGCATGGAGTACTGGCTGCCAAACAGGGTGATATCCCCTACCCCGTCCAGACGGCTCAGCGGCTCCTTGATGTTGGAGACCACATAGTCCGCCAGGTCGTCGTTCTTCATGCTGCCATCGCTGGAGATGAAGGCGGCCACCATCAGGAAGCTGCTGGAGGTCTTCTGCACCCGAATGCCCTGCTGCTGCACCTCTTGCGGCAATAGCGACATCGCCTGCTGCAGCTTGTTCTGCACCTGCACCTGGGCAATATCGGGATCAGTCCCCGGCTGGAAGGTCAGGGTCACTGACACCCGGCCGGCAGAGTCGGACTGGGAGGACATGTAGAGCAGGTGATCCAGCCCCGTCATGTTCTGTTCGATGATCTGGGTCACCGAGTCCTCTACCGTCTTGGCAGACGCGCCCGGGTAGCTGGCGGAGATGCTCACCGCCGGCGGCGCAATGCTCGGATACTGGGCCACCGGCAGCTTGATGATGGCCAGGCTGCCCGCCAGCATGATCACCAGCGCGATCACCCAGGCAAAAATGGGTCTGTCTATGAAAAATCGAGCCATGAAGCGACTACTCCATCCTACTTGTTGGCCGGGGTGGCGGCAGTTGCCGGCGCCGCAGCCTGTTCAGCCGGATTGACCACGGCACCCGGACGCACTTTCTGCAACCCGGCCACGATCACCCGCTCGCCGGCATTGAGGCCGGACTCAACCACCCAACTGGTATCGACGATGCGACCCAGCTGAACGTTGCGCAGATCCACCTTGTTGTCAGCCGTCACCACCAGCACGGTGGCGCCGCCGTTGGGGGTACGGGTCACCGCGGTTTGCGGCACCAGCAGCCCTTTGGCCCGCTCGCCCTCTTGCAGAGTGGCGCGCATGAACATGCCGGGCAGCAGCAGATGGGTGGGGTTGGGGACGATCACCCGCAGGGCCACCATGCCGGTGGTCTCATCCACGGTAACGTCGGAGAACTGCAGCGAGCCCTCTTCGCCATAAGTGGTGCCATCTTCCAGCTGGAAGCTCACCTTGGCCCCTTTATGTTCGTCCTGCACCACCTTGCCCTCGGCCACCAACCGCTTGAGACGCAGCAGATCGGCGGTGGACTGGCGCACATCGACATACATGGGGTCGAGCTGCTGGATGACGGCAAGGCTGTCAGCCTGCTGGGCAGTCACCAGTGCCCCTTCGGTCACCGCGGAGGTGCCGATGCGGCCACTGATGGGTGCCGTGATGCGGGTGTAACCCAGATTGATCTCGGCGGTGCGCAGGGCCGCCTTGCTCGCCATGATCTCCGCCTGCGCCTGCTTCCAGCTGGCGTCGGCATCGTCATAGTCCTGACGACTGATGGAGTTGACCTTGAGCAGCTCCTGATAGCGCTTGGCCTTGAGGCGGGCGCTCTGCTCGTTGGCCTGCGCCTTGGCCAGATTGGCCTTGGCGCTGGCGACGGCAGCCTGATAGACAGCCGGATCGATCTGATAGAGCAGATCGCCAGCCTTCACATCGCTCCCCTCGGTAAAGAGGCGCTTGAGGATGATGCCACCCACCTGCGGGCGCACTTCGGCCACCCGCAACGGGGCGCTGCGGCCGGTCAGCTCGCTGGTCAACTTGAGCGGAGCACTCTGCAGGGTCACCACGTCAACCGCGATGGGAGGCATCCCCCCCTGTCCCTGCGGCGCGCCCTTGTCGCCACAACCTGCCAGCAAGCCTGTTGCCAGCAGGGCAAGACCTACCGAACGAGCAAGAATATGTTTATGCATGAAACACCTGAGCCTTTGCCAGTCAATGAACAATCAGGGCCACGTGGGCCCTGTTGGTAAAAATCGGAAAGATGAGGCAATATACATACATTCATAAATGTATGTAAGTGACTTTTTTTGCTGATTAAGGGGCGCAGAAGCAGATGGCCAGACGGACCAAAGAGGAGGCACAGCAGACCCGCTGCACCATCATGAAGACGGCGCTGGATCTCTTCTGCAGCCAGGGGCTGGCCAAGACCAGCCTGACCGACATTGCCAGGGCCGCAGACCTGACGCGCGGGGCCATCTACTGGCACTTCAAAAACAAGGAGGAGCTCTTCTTCTCCCTCTGGGAGGAGCTCTGCCAACCCCTCGCCCATCAGCTCGACGCCTGCGTCAATGAAGAGGAGCCCGACCCCCTCGGCAAGCTGCGCGACTTCCTCAAAGAGGTACTGACCCGCATCACCCGGGATCAGGCCCACCAGCAGATGTTCACCATCCTCTTCAATCTGGAGTCGCTGGAGGGTGAAGCCATCTCCCTGCGCGAACATATCCGCAGCCAGTCAGCTAATTTCTTCCGGGATCTGGAGACCACCCTCACCAACGCCATCCGGCGCGGACAGCTGCCCGCCGATCTGGATCTGCGGCGAGCCTCCACCCTGCTCCACTGCACCCTCGATGGCTACATCATCAACTGGCTCCACTTTCCGGAGCGGATCGATCTGGCCGCCGAGTCGGAGTACCTGCTCGACTGCATGTTCACCATGCTGACCCAGCCCCGCAATCCGGCGGTTAGTTCCTAGTGTTCACCCTCTGCGCCAACTTGCGGGCCGCTTTGCCAGCGCAGCCCCCGATTTGCTAAGGTAGCGCCCCCTGTAGCCGCCTCGGCCCGAGACCATCGCTGTGACATCCACTGACACCATCACTCACGATACCGCCCATTCCGCCAGCCCGACTCCGGCGCACATCGCCTTTACGGCCCGGCTGGCCGCTGGCGCCCACCTGCTCAACCTCGACTGCGGCGAAGGGGTGGATCTCTGCTGGCTGCGGGATGGCGGTTTTCGGGTCACCGCCTGCGAGCCCGAGCTGGCGCAGGCCCGCCGCGCATCACGCCGCTCGGGTCAGGCGGTGCGCGTCTGCCCCATCACGGGGATGCGCAGCGTGCTCCCCTATGACGGCATCTGGCTCAGTCGCCCCACCGACCTTGCAGGGCAGCAAGCAACTGACACCCTGCGCCATCTCGCTACCCTGCTCAAACCGGGTGCGCCGCTGGCATTGCCGGTCGCAACCGATCTCGCGGCAGCTACGACTCAGCTGGCCGAGCGACTCACAGAGGATGAGCTCCCCCTGGCGATCTGCGCGGAGCAGCCAGCCCAATCCACCGCAGCGTTGCGCTATCTGCTGCTGATCCGCACGACCGCTTGATTGGCGGCGGCGGTTAACCCCTTAACGGCGCTCAGCTTTTATCCCGCGCAGGCCCTAACCCCGAAGCCCGCACACCCTCTGTCAGCCCACCATGTTCAGTCCACAATTTTCAGCACACCGTGCCGCATCTTGCGCGTTTAAATATGGGCGCTTTCCGGTCGGGAAAAATAGCCGTTAACAATATTTAACTCGGAATTAACCCATTCAAGACAGACATAATGCGGATTCTGTGTTAGAAAGTGTGATTAATATCAAAATTTAATAACAAATCAGACAATACAACCAACACCGGATTTCCTTATGAAACTTGTCCTCAAACTCATTGCTGGCATCCTTGCCGGTCTCTTGCTCGGTCTCTACGCCCCTGAGTGGGTGGCGCGCGTGCTGTTTACGGCCAAGACAGTCATAGGTCAGCTCATTACCTTCACCATTCCGCTCATCATCCTCTTCTTCATCATGAGCGGCATCGCCAGCCTGCCGAAGAACTCCGGCAAGCTGCTGGGCAAAACCGTGGCCCTCTCCTACTGCTCCACCATTCTGGCGGGCCTGTTCGCCTTTACCGTGGCGAGCCACCTGATCCCGCAGCTGACCACCGCTGCCGAGCCCACTACCGTCGAGGCGGTCAAGCTCGCCTCCTACGTCAATCTGGAGATCCCGCCGCTGTTTGGCGTGATGTCCGCGCTGGCCGCCGCCTTCGTGTTCGGCATCGGCATCAGCGCCACCCAGGCCACCGATCTGCGCCGGGTCGCCGATCAGGGCCGTGACATCATCGACCGCCTGCTGGCCAAAGTGATCATTCCGCTGCTGCCGTTCTACATCGCCGGCGTCTTTGTCGAGATGACGGTGGAAGGCACCGTGTTCGCCACCCTGAAGACCTTCGGTGTGGTGCTGGTGATGGCCATCCTGATGCACTGGATCTGGCTCTCCGTGCTGTTCGTCGGTACCGGTCTGGCCCTTGGCCGCTCTCCGACCCAGCTCATCAAGAACATGCTGCCGGCCTACTTCACCGCACTGGGTACCATGTCGAGCGCCGCCACCATTCCGGTTGCCCTGCAGTCGAGCAAGAACAACGGCGTGAGTGACGGCATCGCCAACTTCACCGTGCCCCTGTGCGCCACCATTCACCTCTGTGGCTCCACCATTACCCTGGTCACCTGCGCCACCGCGGTAATGTTCCTCTCCGAACATCTGGCCATTCCGGGCATCGACACCATGCTGCCCTTCATCATGATGCTGGGCGTCATCATGATCGCCGCCCCGGGTGCACCGGGTGGCGGCGTGATGTCGGCACTGGGTCTGCTCACCTCCATGCTCGGCTTCGGTGAGGCCTCCATCGCCCTGATGATCGCCCTCTATCTGGCGCAGGACAGCTTCGGCACCGCCTGCAACGTCACCGGTGACGGCGTGATCGCCCTGTGGGCCGACCGCTTCGCCAACGGCAACGAGAGCGCAGCCCCCGTGGCCGAAGCCCAACAGGCGTAAGCTCGCCGGGATGGCCCGACCACCCTCTGCAAAAACCACAGGCCCGAACCTCTGTTCGGGCCTGTGTCGTTTCTGCCTTAACCCATCTGACCAGAGCCAGTAAGGCATTCTCAGCGCAAGTCGGCGCGCCGTACCATCGAATCGGCATCATCGGGCCACCTGCAACACTCGGCCCATTGTTACGCAAGCGAAACAGTTAAGCCAAAAACTGTTGCACCCAAGATAACAATCAAGCGCATCAACCGCCGCAGGGCCATACTTGCTGCCAGCATCACAGCCGCCCGATCACCACGCTGACGGCCGCCATCACCGCAAGGAGAAGAGATCATGTCCATCTGGTTGCTGAGTCTGCTCGCCTCGTTTGTGCTGATCCTCGCCATGACCACCATCATCTGGTGGCGTCAGTATTGGCTGGCCCAGAAGCGACCGGACAAGGAGATCCGCCCCTGCGGCTGTTCGAGTGCCAGCGCTGACCACCTCGGCCAGTCAAACGAGCCGCCGCCCAAGCCATAACGGGCTGCGAGTGACGAGCCAAAAAACAGCGGCCATCAAATCTGACAAATGCAAAGGGGACGCTCGCTGGCGTCCCCTTCTCTTCCGAGCCTTTGGCTCTCTTGCTTGCCCTTTATCCCCCTTGCGCTGACTTTGCCTCCCCCACATCACTCAATCCGGTTTCGCATCCTCCGCTTCCGGTGTAATGGCCGGATCCTGATACTGCTGATAGATGGCATAAAACTCGGCCTTGTTGCGCAGGGCCGCGGCGACACAAGCGGGATCGAACTGGCTGCCGGCATGCTCTTCCAGATAGGCAAACGCCGTCTCGAACGGCCAGGGCTGCTTGTAGGGGCGCTCGCTGGTCAGGGCATCAAACACATCGGCCACCGCCACGATGCGCGCCGCCAGCGGAATGGCCTCCCCCGCCAGCCCCAGCGGATAGCCGGTGCCGTCAAAGCGCTCGTGATGGCTGGCGATGATATTGGTCAGCATGTCGGTGTGGTGAATGCCGTCGAGGCCAAACTCGCTGATCATCAGGTTGATCATCTCCCGCCCCTTGCCGGGGTGGCTCTTCATGAGCTCGAACTCTTCCGGGGTCAGCTTGCCCGGCTTGAGCAGGATGGAGTCCGGCACCGCGATCTTGCCGATGTCGTGCAGCCCGGAGAAGAGATAGACAAACTCCACCTCTTCATCGCTGAGGCCAGTGACAGGGGCCAGGGTCCTGGCGATCAACCGGGAGTAAGCCGACATCCGGTGCAGATGGTTGGCGGTCTCCTCATCCCGATAGCGGCTGAACTCCCGCGCCGTGGTCAGCGCCCCGCCAAGGGTCTGAATGGAGAAAAACTCCACCGCTATGATGGCCGAGAGCATCTGGGCATAGGCTGACAATTCGCTTCGGATCGGCTCGTTGAAGTAGTCCGGCTCCATGGCATCGCAAAACAGAAAGCCAAACAGCTTGCTGTTGAACAGCAGCGGCTCGGTATAGCTGGAGGCATAGCCCGCCTCCAGCAGCTTGCGGCTGTGCTCGGATGCAGAGTCACGCAGGGCATCGAGATTGCCGAGCACGCGGGCGTGATGATGCTCTGCCAGATAGCGCAGGGAAGGCACGTCGCTCAGCTTCACCTCGTACTGCACCAGCGGAGAGTGGCCTTCGGTGCTGTGGGCAAAGGTCTTGAGCTGATCGGTATGAGGGTCGTAGATCGCGATGGCCACCCGGCTCAGCTTGTCAAAACGCTCCCTGAGGGTGGCGTGTACGTTCTGCATCCTTTCGCCAAATGAACTCTCCATGACCTTCTCCACCGGATCTCCGTGATGGGAGTATAGTGACCCCCTTTGCCGCTCTCGCCTCTGTTGACAGGAAAATCAACAAAGCGGGATCCCGATAACAACCCCGCTCTGCGGGGGCGATAGCCCCATTGATGGCAGGCCATTGGCGGCAATTCGCGCCGCCCAATCCTGCCCACTCGGAGATATTGTTCGGTTCTCCCGGCTCCGCTGTATAGTTTTTGGTTAGCCATTTAGGTAAAATCCGCGCCCTTAAAGAGAAGCCACCTAAGAGTGATTGAGCGATGTCCAACACAAAACAGGCCCCCAAAGTAGGATTCGTCTCCCTGGGTTGCCCGAAAAACCTGGTCGATTCCGAGCGCATCCTGACCCAGCTGCGTACCGAAGGGTACGACGTGGTGCCCAGCTATGACGATGCCGAGCTGGTTGTCGTCAACACCTGTGGCTTTATCGACAGTGCGGTGCAGGAGTCGCTCGAAGCGATCGGCGAAGCGCTGGCCGAGAACGGCAAGGTGATCGTCACCGGCTGCCTTGGCGCCAAAGAGAATCAGATCCGCGAGATCCACCCCAAGGTGCTCGAGATCACCGGCCCCCACGCCTATGAAGAGGTACTGGGCCACGTCCACAAATATGTGGAGAAGCCGCAGCACAACCCCTTCACCAGTCTGGTTCCGGCCCACGGCGTCAAGCTGACCCCGCGCCACTACGCCTATCTGAAGATTTCCGAAGGGTGCAACCACCGCTGCACCTTCT
This sequence comes from Aeromonas sp. HMWF016, assembly GCF_963878195.1. Classification (NCBI taxonomy): domain Bacteria; kingdom Pseudomonadati; phylum Pseudomonadota; class Gammaproteobacteria; order Aeromonadales; family Aeromonadaceae; genus Aeromonas; species Aeromonas sp. HMWF016. Next base: position 5,538 of record NZ_CAWNWX010000075.1, on the reverse strand, counting down.
GCATCATCCCCTCCATGCGCGGGGATCTGGTGAGTCGCCCCATCGGCGACGTGCTGGCCGAAGCCAAGCGCCTGAAAGAGGCCGGCGTGAAGGAGCTGCTGGTGATCTCCCAGGACACCTCCGCCTACGGCGTCGATGTGAAACACCGCACCGGTTTCTACGACGGCATGCCGGTCAAGACCAGCATGGTCGCCCTGTGCGAAGAGCTGGCCAAGCTCGATATCTGGGTGCGTCTGCACTACGTCTACCCCTACCCGCACGTGGATGACGTCATCCCGCTGATGCGCGATGGCAAGATCCTGCCCTACCTCGACATCCCGCTGCAGCACGCCAGCCCGCGCATCCTGAAACTGATGAAGCGCCCGGGTTCGGTCGAGCGTACTCTGGAGCGGATCCAGAAGTGGCGCGAGATCTGCCCGCAGATCACCCTGCGCTCCACCTTTATCGTCGGCTTCCCGGGCGAGACCGAGGAAGATTTCCAGATGCTGCTGGACTTCATCGACAAGGCGGAGCTGGATCGGGTCGGCTGCTTCAAATACAGCCCGGTCGAAGGGGCGCTGGCCAACGAGCTGCCGGATCCGGTACCGGAAGAGGTTCAGGAAGAGCGCTTCCAGCGCTTTATGGAGCTGCAGCAGCAGGTCTCCATCCGCAAGCTGGCCCGCAAAGTGGGTCAGGAGATGACCGTCATCATCGACGAAGTGGACGAAGAGGGTGCCACTGGCCGCTCCTTCGCCGATGCGCCGGAGATCGACGGTCTGGTCTACCTCAACGGCGAAACCAGCCTCAAGCCGGGCGATATGGTCAAGGTGCGGATCGACGAATCCGACGAATATGACCTGTGGGCCAGCCTGATTGGCTAACCCTGCCATGGGTAAACACGCCGCGCGTTGAGCCGATAGCGTTCAACGTAACTAAACAAAAAGCGCCTGATGGCGCTTTTTGTTTAACAACTACCGGCGATAAACCCCTAGCCGAGGTCGTGCAGCGCCTTGCCAAGGGGCGAGGTGAGGCGCAAATCAGAGAAACGCACCGCCAGCCCCTGCCGCTCCGGTGTGCAGCACATCACCCCGATAAAGCAACTTTCGCTTGGCGGAAACGGAGCGAGGCGCAGCAGTGGCCACACCTTGCCATCGGTGGAGTATTGCAGGCGCAGACAATCGGCCAGCCGGGTCAGCCGCAGCCAGAAACGGCGTGGATTGCCGGGGAAAATGCCGGTGGCCCAGTCAGAGCGCGGATTGGTCAGCACGCTGCCAATCATCGGCTGATCGTCGTTGTACTCGATCCCCGCCTTGAGCCAGTGCGCTTCGTCTTGCAGCAGCATCAGCCCCGCCTGATCGTAGAGGGTGGTGAACTCCCCCTCGACGCAGACCTGAAAGGTAAACTCACCCGCCACCTCGCAGCCATAGACATGGCCGCTGTGGCGCTCGAAGCCATACCAGGTGCTGCGCCAAAAATCGGTCTGCTGGTCTGTCACCACCTGCAAACCGCCCTCTGTCTGGTGCCACTCGGCCGGTTCATTGAGCCAGCGCCACTGCGTCCCTTCCATCATCTCGTTCAACTCCTGTTGTCTCGCCAACTTGCCAGCAGCGACCCGCTTACTTGCCCTGCTTGAAGAGGATGGCGGTGAAGTGGCTCTCTTTGGTGCGCGGGAAGTAGCGATCCTTGTAGCACTGCTGCTCACGGCTCTCGCAATGCACCCCGTTGCTCAGGGTGTAGCTGCCATGGTCGGCCCCCTGCAGGTTCTTCTGCAAACGGCTGGCCGCCTGCTCCCCGAGATGGGCGCGGGTCAGGGCGATAGAGATCCCCTGCGGGTTGGCGCAATAGCCGCCCTTCTTGTCGCACACCACCTTGGCGGCGGGCGAGAACACGGCCGGAGCCGCGTGAACGCCCCCGATTAGCAGCAGCGCCACCAGCGCAGCCGAGCGTTTGAACATTTTGCTACCTTGATACACCTTGCAAATCAGAGCGTTAATTTATCACTCCGCTCCCGTGATGGCCAATTGCCGGCCCACAATGAATCCGGCTGTCACGCCAAGCCCAAACCGAGGCTCGGCGCCAACCGGGCCGCCACCGCAGCGAAGCTGGCTTATCGGGGGGCGAACATGTGTAATAGCCACCTGTACACGTCAGTCAAAGAGTCCCGCCATGCAACTCAAACCCCTTCTCAAGGGGCGCTTTCAGCCCCACTGGCAGGCCAGCCACGATCTGATCGAACAGGTGGTCATCTCCTGCATCACGGAGCGGCGCCTGATCCCCGAGGGGGAGCCCCTGATGCGTCAGGGGGAGCTATTGCGGGATCTGGTGCTGGTGCCAAGCGGTCGCATCGCCATGGGCCACACCGCCATGAATGGCCGCCGCTTTCAGCTCGGCACGCTTGAGTGCGACAACCAGCTGTTTGGCGAGATGGAGTTCTTCACCGGCTACCGCTGCCAGCTCGACATCATCGCCGAGGAGCCGCTGGAAGTGGCCCGCATCGATGGCGAGCAGCTGGAGCAGGCGCTGGTCGCCCACCCCAAGGTGGCGCTCTTCTTTGCCACCGCCATTGCCATCGACTATCAGGACACGGTGGATATCTTCACCTGCCGCATGCTCTACCCCATCAGCTACAACATCGCCCTCGACCTCTATCACAGCCACTGCGACGACAACCCGGTGAGCGGCTTTCGCAAGGGGTATCAGGAGGCGGAACGCTTCGGCACTACCGACCGGGTCTACCGGCGGGCAGTGAAAGAGCTGATAGACAAAGGATTGGTGGAGCGCGGCGAGGAGGGGTTGCAGATCCGCGATCTGGCGGGGCTCAGGGCTTTTCTGGAGCAGCCATAAGTCGCAAGCATCAGTCGCCGACTGAACAGCAACAAGTGGAACAGCAACAAAAAAGAGGGGCGGTTTATACCGCCCCTCTTGCTGTTTACTCCCCCGCTCAGGCGAGACAAGGCTGGGGCCGGGCCATCCGCAGCGACGCTACCAGCATGGCGAGGATCACCGCGTAGATAAGCGGGATGGCGTACATCACCGCCTGCAGACCGATCACCTGCTCGAACAGGGCGCTGATAGCCGGGCTGAACATGGCCCCCGCGCTGCCGCTGATGAGGATGTAGGAGACGTTCTTGCTCGATGCCTGCCGTACAAACGACACCCCGTAGGCGATAAAGGCGTTGTAGAGCGCCGCGCAAACAAAGCCGTAACCATAGGTGAGATAAGGCAGCTGGCTCAGGTTGTCGGTGGTGACGATAAGCGCCGTCATCCCCATCGCCAGCGTGATGATCACCAGCAGGAAGGTGCGGATCGCAACGCGGGTGACGATGGCGGTCGAGACCAGCGCGCCGAGCAGGGCCGCCGTCCAGTACTGGGTGATGATATTGCCCGCCTCCTCGAAGGGGATGCCGAACTTGTTCTTCACGAACATGGGCGCCCAGGTGAGGAAGGTGTAGAGCGCCAGCATGCCGAGAAAGAGCCCCAGCCCGCCGCTGATGATGCCGAGGTTCCACTCCGAGTGCTCGTTGCCGGCGCTCTCGCCGCCCGCCTCGCAACTGCGGAAGTTGGTCAGCACCGCCACCAGCATGGTCGCCAGCGCCACCACGCCCACCGCCAGATAGCTCCAGCTCCACGCCATGGCGTGAGTCAGGGTGTAAGTGGTGATAAGCGGGAAGACCACCCCGGCCACGTTGAAGGTGGCATCCTGCACCACCAGCATGGTGCTCTGCATCCGCGCCTGCCAGACGCTCACCACCAGCGTCCCTGCAATGCAGAGCCCCACCCCGCCGCACAGGCCGATCACCGTCATGGCCGCCATCACCACATAGAGTGAGCCGGTCAGATGAAGCGAAGCCGCCGCCAGCGCGATCAGGCCGTAGCAGAGCAGCGTCATCCGCTTGAGGCCCACCTTCTCGATGAGGAAGAAGGCGGCAATGGTGCCCGCCAGCGCCCCGCCGTTGAGCAGGGAGAAGATGGAGGCCACCTGATTGACGTCGGCGCCAAACTTGGCGGCAATCGGGTCGATCAGCATGCCGAACTGGGTCGCAAAACCGGCCATCACGAAGTTGGCCAAGAAGCTGATGGCAGTGAGGGAGAGCTTATTGTTCATATTGGATCTCTCTTGGGGTCAGGGTGCGTGCAGGGTTGGGCGGGGCCGCGGCGCTTACAGCGCGGTGTGCAGCGCCAGCTCGATCATCTGGTTGAAGGAGAGTTGCCGCTCTTCGGCGGTGGTCTCTTCACCGGTCAGGCAGTGGTCGGAGACGGTCAGGATGGCGAGCGCCTCGATCCCCTGCTGATGGGCCAGCCCGTAGAGACCGGCCACCTCCATGTCGATGCCGAGCACGCCGAACTTCTCCAGCGCTGGAATGAGGTTTTCGTCCGGATCGTAATAGAGATCGCCGGTGAAGATATTGCCCACCTTGACCGGAATGGCCTTCTCCTGCGCCTTGGTAAAGGCCTTGTGCAGCAGGGCGAAGTCAGCCGAGGTGGCCATCTGGTAGCCGGCGCTGCGCTTGGCGTTGGTCGGGGAGTCAGTGCCCGCCGCCTGTGCCAGAATCACGTCACGCATCTGCACGTGGCGCTGGGTCGCCCCCAGACTGCCGATGCGGATGATGCGCTTGACCCCGAAGTCGTTCACCAGCTCGTGGGCGTAGAGCACCATGGAGGGGATCCCCATGCCGTGGCCCATCACCGAGATACGCTGGCCGTTGTAATAGCCGGTGTAGCCCAGCATGTTGCGCACATTGGTCACCTCGCGCGCGTCGGTCAGAAAGGTCTCGGCGATATAGCGGGCCCGCAGCGGATCCCCCGGCATGATGACGGTCTCGGCGAAATCGCCCGGGTTGGCATTGATATGAGCGGTCATTATTGTTGTGCTCCAGTTTGACTCGTGTGGATGAGGGCATCCTAGCCCCGGCCCAGCCTCCCCTTGCAGGACAAAAGTCCTGTTGCCCCGATCGAGATCCCAGTTCCGGCAACTTCTCCATGGCCGCCCCCGCTTGCCCCCATTCACCGCCGCTTATTGGCTCTTAATCAGCCCTGCCCTTGCGGCAAGCGTCCCGCCACCCGCCCAGCGATAACGCCCCTGCACCCCAAAAAGCGCGGGGGGCCTGATGGCCCCCCGCAAACACACCGGATGAGAAAATGCCTTACTTGGCGGCGCTATCCTTCACGCACTGCTGGATAAAGCTGTTCTTGGCCGCGCCAGCCAGCTTCTTGTCGGCCGCCGCCTTCTCGCACTTGGCCGCCGGATCGATCGCCGCCCCCGTCTTCACGCACTTCTGGATAAAGCTGTTCTTGGCCGCACCGGCCAGCTTCTTGTCGGCGGCCGCCTTCTCGCACTCGCCGCTCGCGGCGCCAGCGGCATCTTTCACACACTTGCCAACAAAGCTGGTTTTGGCGGCACCGTTAAGCTTTTTGGCAGCGGCCTGCGCCTCGCACTGCAACTGGGCTGTGTCGTTGGCAAAGACCGGATTGGCCAGCAGCACGCTGCCGCAGAGCAGGCCGAACAGGATGGTACGCTTCATGGGAGATCTCCTCTCTATCTGGTGATGTGTTTGCATG